>CALZAJ010000034.1 GCA_945613785.1 uncultured Verrucomicrobiota bacterium
GAACGGCATGGACTGGATGTACGGCAACTGCTCGCAGACCGCGCAGCACGGCGCTCTCAAATGGCGTCCGCTGTTCAAGAAGGCCACGCTCCCCGTCTTCAAGAAGCTCTACAAGAGCGTCAAGACGATGCAGGAGGCCAAGGAAGTCATTCGTGACACCGGTTGCGCCGACTACAAGGAGAAGATGCTTGCGAAGCTCAACGAGCTCCACAACCACGAGATGTGGCTCGCGGGTGCCGCGGTTCGTGCGCTTCGTCCGCACGAGGCCGCCAAGGGCAACGCCGCTTCCGCTGGTTGGGGTGGCCGCAAGGTGGTCAAGTAAGACAAATAGGTCATAGGGAATGGGTTTGTTCCGATCCCGTATACTTATCGTATTGGCACTGGCCGCGAGTGTTTCACTCGCGGCCACTGCCGCTTCTAAGGTTCGGCTCGTCGCTGGCGTCGATTGGAGTCCTGCGGGCCGTGCCGTGAAGAAAACCCTGACGGGGGGTGCTTTTCGTTTTGCCGCCAAGGGCCGCTATGAAGTCGAGCCCGTTGAGGAAAAGGGCGACAAGATGGCCGAGGCTAATCTCGGTTCGTGGAAGCTGCCCGTCATCTTCCTCATTTCCGAGAAGGGCAATTGCTACTGCGTGCTCGACAACGTGCCGGCTGACGTGACGGCCGAGAAGCTCGTGGCGCTCTTCAACAAGGCGGACAAGATCCGTCGCGCCGCAGAGAAGTCGAGCCTGAAGACGGCTGATGAATGCGGGCAGTTCCTGCAGTCGCTCGAACGTTACGTGGGCGGTCCCCGTCGCATTGTCTCGAAGGGCTTCTATCCGGAGGTCTTTGAGAAGCTTCAGAAGCTCGATCCGGAGGATGAGACGGGCTGGCAGCGTCATTTCACTTTGGGCCTGGAGTTCGACAAATGGACGAAGGCCGACGGCCTTGAGCTGGTCATCAAGGCGAACGAATTCCGTGAGAAGGGGCTGATGGCCGATGGACAGTCCTTCATCGACGGCGAGATGAAGAAGCCGCGTCAGCATCTCTCGAAGGAGCAGCTGCAGGGCATCCTGATGGCGAAGTTCGCGCTTTATCGTGAGGACGCCTCGAAGACCGACGAGATGAACCGGTTGCTCGAGAAGGTCGCCGAGTACGACGAGACGACGCTCTGGGGCACGGCGGCGGTCGGTTGGCTCAATCTCCGCAAGGTTCCGCCGCTCTCGGTCTATTGGGGCTGGCGCAAGGGCGATTTCAAGGGCACGCGTTTCACGACGACCGTGAAGTACGGTGTCGGGCACAGTTTCCCGAAGGAAGGCGAATACACGATCGCTTTCACGTCCGATCCGGGCACGGCGTCCGTGAAGATCGATTCGGTGGCGGTCGTCGTCGGCAAGGAGACCGTTGCGACGTTGAAGAATCCGAAGGTCGAGGGCGGGATGACGGTTTTCGAGTACAAGCTGCCGCGTGAACTGCGTGGCAAGGTTTCCGCGCTGATTGTCCGTGGCGACGGTCCGGCGGATGGCGCGTCCAGTGGCAAGATTGCCATTGCGCGTCGCGTGTTGCGTCCCCGCAAGGAAGTCCCGTAATGAGCGAGGGGCCGTTTTTCCAGAGCCTAGCGACAATCATGGTGGCTGCGGGTCTGGTCGCGGTCGTCTTCTCCCGTCTCAAATGGCCGAAGGCTATCGGCTACATCCTGGCCGGCGTCCTGTTGAACGAGCACACCTGGGGGGGAGCGTTCCTAGCCGATCCGGGCTCGGTTCAGACGATCGGTCAGCTGGGGGTTGTCTTCCTGATGTTCACGATGGGCTTGGAGTTCTCGGTTTCCTCGATGAAGAAGGTTGGCCATGTCGTGATGCCGACGGCGCTCCTGGATACGGTCGTGATGGTCTGGCTGGGCTTTACCATCGGGCGGTCCGTCTTCGGGTGGGACATCGTGCCGTCCTTCTTCCTGGGCGCGGCGATTTGCGATTCCGCGACGACACTGCTGGCGAAGGTCATCGACGAGATGAGGTGGAAAGAGCGTCCGTTTGTCAAGTACGTGCTCGGCACCTCCGTGTGCGAGGACATCCTCTGCATCGGCATCATCGCTCTCATTTCGGGTGTTGCGACCGGGCAGGGCTTGAGTTTCTCCTCGATGGCCTCCGCCGTGGGCGGGGTCGGAGTCTTCTTCGGCGCGACCATCGTCTTCGGTATGGTTTTCGTGCCGAAGTTCCTCAACTCCGTGGCGCGGCGCAAGGATGACGAGACGCTGCTGGTGGCGCTGCTCGGCTGCTGTTTCGTCGTTGCCTACATCGCCTATCGGCTAGACTTCTCCCTGGCCTTGGGTGCGTTCCTCGTCGGCATCCTCGGCGCCAGTTCCGACGCGCGCACGCGCATCCACGCGATGGTGATGCCCTTGCGTTCGACGTTTGCGGCCGTTTTCTTCGTCTCCATTGGTCTGATGGTGGATCCGTCGGCCTGTCTCCATCATCTGCCGGCGATTCTCCTGCTCACGGCGGTTGTGCTGGTCGGCAAGTTCTTCAACTGTTTTGCGGGTACGCTGCTCACGGGTGAAGAAGGCCTCAAGACGTCGGTCCAGGTCGGTTTCTCGATGGCGCAGATCGGCGAATTCGCCTTCATGGTCGCCTTGTTGTATCATTCGTACCGCGGCAGTCTCAAGGAGCTGCATCCGACCTGGGGCGAAACGGATCCCGTGTTGCCGATCGTCGTCGGCGTCTCGCTGCTGACGACCGTCCTCAATCCGCTGCTGATCCGTCTCTCGGACAAGGCGGGCAATCTTGCCGAGACCTACTGTCCGTCACGCTTCTTCAAGCTGTTGGCCGCCTATCGCGGCTTTCTCGCCCGCTATCGTGCGGCGGGAAGCGACGACCGTCGGGCGGTCGTCCGTGCGGACATCCGCCAGCTGATCCTGGTCGGCGTGTTGCAATTCGCGGTGGCGTTGGTCTTTGCCGGTCTTGACCGGGTCGACTGGTCGACGCTCTCGAAGTTCTTCAACGATCACAAGCGGATCTTCTTCTGCCTGCTGATGAACACCGTGCTGATCACCATCCTGCCGCAGGTCTTCGCGTTGGCGCGGCGGTTGGCGGATGGCATTGCGGGCATCGTCGTCGGTCGCGGAGAGGCGGCCTGGCAGGTGGCCATCCAACGTGTCGTCCGTCTAGTGGCTCTCGCCGTCGTCATCAGTCTCGACTTCCTGGAAGTCGCGATGATCAACGTCAATCTGGCGCCGGGTGACTGGTGGAGCCGCGCCGTCATCGCGTCCATCCTGTTGCTGGCGGCCGTGTTCGGCTGGCGTTTCTTCGTGAAGACGGGGCGCCTCGCTGCGCAGAACTTCACCGAGGCGATGGAGGCCGACGAGCGTCTGGCGCGGCTCTCCAAGGAAGTGACGCTGATGTTGCCGGGTGACGAGATCGGACGCCTTGAGATCCCGCAGGGATCGCCGGCGGTCGGCGGCACGGTGGTGTCATTGAACATTCGCGCGAAGACCGGCGCGTTTGTGCTGTCCGTCGAGCGTGAGGGACGCGTGACGCGCAACATCGGGCCCGAGTTCGTCTTCGCGGCCGCAGACCGTTTGACGGTCCTCGGCGGACGTAAGGCGGTCACTGCCCTTCAGAACCTGATTGCGGAGGTCAAATGAAACGGATTGTCCTAATCGTTTTCCTGTTCCTGTTGGGTGGACTCGGACAGTATGTCCTTTGGGCGACGAGTCCTCTGGAGGTTCCGCTCGGGGCCGAGAGCGTGACGGCCGTCCTGGGCGGATTCCGCTCGTTGGCGGCCGAGACCGTGTGGTTCCGTGCAGGGCGCCTTCAGCGTGAAGGGCACTATGTCGAACTGGCCCAGCTGGCGTCCACCCTGACCGCGCTCGAACCCCACGAACCCGAGGTCTGGAGCTACGCGGCCTGGAACCTCGCTTACAACATCTCCGTGATGATGCCGACCTACGAGGACCGCTGGCGCTGGGTGTTGGCCTCGATGAAGCTCCTCCGCGACGAGGGAATTCGCCTGAATCCGAAGTCGCCCGCACTCTACCGTGAACTCGCCTGGCTTTTCGAACTCAAGATGGGCACCAAGATCGATCCCGCCAGCGGCATCTATCGGACGAAGTGGCATGAGATCGTGACCGAGGTCGCCTCGCGCGAGGCCTGGGATGAATTGCGGATGGATCCGGCCCTCATGCAAGAGGTTGAACAGACCTATCGGATGGATGATTGGGCAGATCCCATGACCTCCGCCGTCTATTGGGCCCATTTGGGGCTCAAATATGCCGGGAAAGAGGATGCCGCGTTCCTTCGGGAGATCATCAAACAGTCTAAAATCATCCATATGAAGAACCGAAATATGGTAAAATAAATAATTATGAAAAAGTACCTCTTGATTGCATCGGCCGTGGCGTCCTTGTCGGTCCTTGCCGCCGCTCCGACGGGGAAGGAATGGCAGGATAATCAGGCGCTTTCCCTGGGTCGTGAGCCGGTTCGTGCGGCGTTCTCGAGCTTTGACACGGAGCGCCAGGCGCTGAAGATTCTTCCCGAATTCGCGCCGCGGCAGATTTCGCTCGATTCCGACACGGCCTGGAAGTTTCGTTGGTCGAAGAATCCCGACGAGCGTTCGACCGGTTTCTTCTTCACCGACTACGACGTCTCGTCTTGGGAGACGATCAAGGTCCCTTGTTCCTGGCAGGCCTATGGTGCCAATGGAAAGGGCGGCTGGGGCACTCCGATTTACACCAACATCCGCTATCCGTTTGCGCGTGACGTGCCGGGCGGATCCAACGTGATGGGCACTCCGCCGAAGGACTTCACGAACTACGAGGCCCGCAATCCGGTCGGGCAGTACCGTCGCGAGTTCACGATTCCCTCCAGTTGGGACGGCAAGGACATCTTCCTCAAGTTTGATGGCGTTGACAGCTTCTTCTATCTCTGGGTCAACGGCGAATACGTCGGCTTTTCGAAGGACAGCCGCACGCCGGCCGAGTTCAACGTGACGGACTACGTGTATGCGGGCGAGAAGAATCAGGTCGCGCTTGAGGTCTATCGCTACTCCGACGGTTCTTATCTCGAGGACCAGGATATGTTCCGGCTTTCCGGCATCTTCCGCCGCACCTGGCTCCTGGCGCGTCCGAAGAACCGCATCCGTGATTTCTTCGTGACGGCCCAGCCCTGCGTCCGCGGTGACTACAACGGCACCTGGGTGGTGTCGGTCAAGGCCGAGGGCACGGTTGAGAACGTCTCGCTCTACGACTGGAACGACCGCCTTGTGGCGGGTCCGTTCGCCGGCGACCGTTTCACGGTGGCGGACGTCAAGCCGTGGAGTGCGGAGTCGCCGACCTGTTACAAGCTCGTGATCCAGGGCGCCGAGGAGTACGTGTCGACCGTCTTCGGATTCCGCGTTTCCGAAATCGTGAACGGACGCTACTATCTCAACGGCCAGCCGATCAAGCTGAAGGGCGCCAACCGTCATGAGACGGATCCGATGTACGGCCATTTCGTTCCGAAGGCCCGCCATGAGCAGGACGTTGCGATGTTGAAGGCGGCGAACTGCAACGCCGTCCGCAACGCCCACTATCCGCAGGACGACTATTGGTACTACCTCTGCGACGTCAACGGCATCTATCTGGTCGACGAGGCCAATGTCGAGTCCCACGGCTACGGGTACGGTGCGGATTCGCTCTCTCACCAGAAGAGCTGGGAGAAGGCGACGGTCGCGCGCGACCTGGCGATGGTTGAACGCAACAAGAACCACCCGTCCGTCGTGATCTGGAGCTACGGCAACGAGGCCGGTCCGGGCGAGAACTTCGCCGCCTGTGAGAAGGCGATCAAGGCGCGCGATACGACGCGTCCGACCCACTACGAGCGCGACTGGTCCGTCGCGGACATGGACGGCTGCCAGTATCCCGGCGTCGCCTGGTGCTGGGCCAAAGCCGCGGACAAAACCTCCAAGAAGCCGTTCTACATCTCCGAATACGCCCATAACATGGCCAACGCCATGGGCAATCTCAAGGATTACCAGGATGCGATCGAGTCCTCCGACGTGATTCTCGGGGCGACGATCTGGGACTGGGTCGATCAGGGCCTGTATAAGAATGTAGAATGTAAAATGGAGAATGGAGAATGTGAGGAAAGGCGCATCCTCGCTTTCGGCGGAGACTTTGGCGACCGTCCGAATGACGGACTCTTCGTGATGAACGGCTGCGTTCTCTCCGATCGCACGCCCGAGCCCGGCTACTGGGAGATCAAGCACGTCTATCAGAACTGGACGGTCAAGGCGACGAACTACTTCCAGCGCGTCGTGGTGAAGAACAAGAACTACTTCGTCGACTCCACGGGTGTTGAGCTCGGCTGGACCGTGCTCAAGGACGGCGTGAAGTTCGATTCGGGTGAGCTTGAACTCCACGGCCTGCAGCCGCAGCAGGAGTCTGTCTATGATATGCCCGAGGCGGTCCTCAAGGCGCTGAAGGGCGAGGGCTCGGTCTCGGTTCGCTTCACCTTCACAAAGGGCGGCGAGGAGATTGCGAGCGACCAGATCGATGTCCGTTTCGGTCGCGACACGACGCCGCTCGCCGGGCAGGGGACGCTCTTCAGCGGCGTGAAGAAGCCTGCGTTTGCCGAGGACGCGCAGACGATGACGTTCACCGCGGCGGACCTCGTCGTCACCTTCAGCAAGGAGACGGGCCTGCCCTCTTCGATTCGGAAGCGCGGTCTCGTCTTCGATACGGAGCTGCTGAAGACGCAGGTCACGCTGGACGCCTTCCGCGCGCCGTCTTCGAATGAGAACGGTCCGGCCGCCCGTTGGCGCCAGCAGGGCTTTGACTCGCTTTCGGGGACGCTGAGGAAGCGGTCGTCCATCGACGAGGTCAACGGCGGGCTCACCTTCACGACCGTGACCGAGTGGAAGGGCGAGACGACGCTCCTGATGCCGGTCGTCTTCCATGTCGCCACGCGTTGGACGGTCTATGGCAACGGCACCCTCGCCTGCGTTTCGAAGATCCGCCCGATCGGTCCGAAGACGGAGCTTGCCCGTCTCGGCTATTCCTTTGAGCTCGCGGCGATCAATCCGTCCGTCGAATGGTTCGGTTGCGGCCCGTTCGAAAACTACCCCGACCGCAAGTCGGGTGCGTTCATCGGACGCTACAAGGCGTCTGCCGCGGACTTCTTCTTCCCCTACGCGCGCAACGAGGACTGCGGCAACCGTGAGGACGTCCGGGCCTTCCGCGTCGGCGATCTGACGGTCCGGACGCTCGGCGCCCCGTTTGCCTTCGAGGTGAATCCCTACACGCCGGCGGAGCTCATTTCGACGGTGCATCCCGCGGAGCTGCCCGAGACGGACGGCACCTATGTCGGCATCTATGCGGCGACTCGCGGTCTGGGCGGCGCGAGTTGCGGTCCGGGTCCGATGGAACGCGACATCATCCGTACGGACCGCGACTACGATCTCTCGTTCACGCTGTCCTTGGGCGGCGACCTGACGGCCCGTGCGCCCGAGCACATCGACCTCCCCGAGCTTCCCGAGCGCGCGAAGGCGAGCAGTGCGAAGGTCATCGCCTGTTCGAGCCGTGAACCCGGCGAAGGTGAGCCGGAGCATCTCCTGGATGGCGATCTGGGCACGATCTGGCACACGCAGTACGGCACGACGATGGGCAATTTCCCACATTCCGTCACGGTGCAGCTCGAGAAGGTCATGGCGATCAAGGGCCTCATGTGCTACGGACGTCAGGACGGAGAGAACGGACGCGTCAAGGACTTCCGCGTCGAGACGTCGCTTGACGGCAAGGATTGGACGCTTCAGGTCGAGGGCTCGTTCAAGAACACCGCTGAGGGTCAGGAGGTCTCGTTTGTGGCCCCGATCGTGGCCCGCTACTACCGCTTTACCGCACTGAACAATCACCACGGAAACGACTTCGCCTCAATGGCGGAGATCGTCGTTGTAAAATAAGCTGACAACTCACGGCTATGAGCACTGAATCAGATACTTCGAGGCATTTTCTCCGCCAGTGGATCGAGAAGGACGTCGCCGACGGCAAGACCGGCGGCAAGGTCGTGACCCGTTTCCCGCCGGAACCGAACGGCTACATCCACATCGGCCACGCGAAGGCCGTCTTCGTTGACTTCGGCATGGCCGAGCTCTTCAACGGCGAGTGCCATCTGCGTCTTGACGACACGAATCCGACCAAGGAGTCGGATGAGTATGCCGAGAACATCAAGAAGGACATCAATTGGCTCGGCTACAAGTGGTCCGGCGCCGGTGATGCGGGCGAGGCTGGCTTCTACAATGCGTCGAACATGTTCGACAAGATGTACGAGATTGCAGAGAACCTCATCAAGGCGGGCCAGGCCTATTGCTGCAACCTGACGCAGGAGGAGTGGAAGGAGTATCGCGGCGTTCCCGAGAAGCCCGGCAAGGCCTCGCCTGGGCGCGATACGACGCCCGAGCGCAATCTCGAGATCTTCCGTGAGATGAAGGCTGGCAAGTACGCCGATGGCGAGTGGTGTCTGCGCGCCAAGATCGACATGGCCTCGCCCAACATTCATTTTCGTGATCCGGTTCTTTACCGCATCCGTCACGTCTCGCACTACCATCTCGGCGACAAGTGGTGCATCTATCCGATGTATGACTTCGCGCATCCGATTGAGGACGCGCTCGAGGGTGTGACGCACTCGATGTGCACGCTTGAGTTCGAGGTTCATCGTCCGCTCTACGATTGGGTCGTCGACCGCCTGGACGAGATGGGGCTCCTGCCGGTCCGCAATGGTGTCAAGGTCCGCACGCAGCAGCGCGAGTTTGCTCGTCTCAACATCACTTACACCGTGATGTCCAAGCGCCTCCTGCTGCAACTCGTCACCGAGAAGCACGTGGCGGGCTGGGACGATCCGCGCATGCCCACCGTCTGCGGCATGCGTCGTCGTGGCTATACGCCGGGCGCGATTCGCGAGTTCTGCGCGCGCGTCGGCATCTCGAAGATGGAGTCCGAGTCTGATCCTGCGCTCCTGGAGTGGTGCGTCCGCGAAGAGCTCAACCAGACGGCCTTGCGCCGCATGGCGGTACTTGATCCCGTGAAGGTCGTGATCGACAACTTTGAGGGCTCCCGTGACGTCGAGCTTCCGAATAATCCGCTGGACGAGTCCGCCGGCCTGCGCAAGATCGCGTTTGGCAAGGAGATCTGGATCGATCGTGCGGACTTCATGGAGGTCCCTGAGAAGAAGTTCTTCCGCATGGCCCCTGGGCAGGAAGTTCGTCTGCGCGGCGCCTGCATCTTCAAGTGCACGGGTTGCGTCAAGGACGCGTCTGGCAAGGTCGTTGAGATCCACGGCACCTGGGACGAGAACTCCTGGGGCGGCAATCCTGCGGACGGACGCAAGGTGAAGGGCACGATTCACTGGGTCGACTGCGCGACGGGCGTCAAGTCGGAGGTGCGTCTCTACGATCGCCTCTTCACGGAGAAGGATCCGCTCAAAGACGGCACGACCGAGTTCCTCAAGTACATGAACCCGGAATCGCTCAAGGTCGTCACGGGTTACGTCGAACCGCTGCTGGGCGAAGCGAAGCCGGGCGAGCGTTTCCAGTTCGAGCGCACGGGCTACTTCGTGGCCGACGAATATGACACGAAGCCGGGCGCACCCGTCTTCAACCGTACCGTCACCCTCAAGGACTCGTACAAGCCCGTGTGAGAAGAGTCGTCGTTACAGGAATGGGTGCGGTCAGCGCGCTCGGCCAGACGGTCGAGTCCGCTTTCGCACGGTTAAAGAGATTCGAGAACTGTGTTACGGTCGTGCCAGAGCTTGAGACTTACAAGGGCCTCAACTCGCACCTGGGCGCACCGGCTGCGTTCACGCGTCCCGCGCATTGGACGCGCAAGACGACCCGCACGATGGGTCCGGTGGCCGAGTATGCGCTGGCCGCGACCGAACAGGCGGTGGCAGATGCCGGCCTCGAAGCGTCCGATCTGCAGTCGGGCCGCTGTGGCGTTGCCTACGGCAGCTGCTCGGGCTCCATTGCGGCCCACCTCGATCTCTTCTCGATGTTCTACGAGCATGAGCTCAAGAACGTGACATCGGGAACCTACATCAAGCTGATGTCGCAGACGTGCGCCTGCAACCTTTCCGTCCATTTCAAGACTCACGGACGTCTCGTGCCGACGGGTACGGCCTGTACGTCTGGCTCTCTGGCGATCGGCAATGCCTACGAACTCATCAAGTTCGGCGTCCAGGACGTGATGATTGCCGGCGGCGGAGAGGAGTTCTCGCCGACACAGCTCGCGGTCTTCGATACGCTCTTCGCCACGTCGTTGCACAACGACGCACCGAAGACGACCCCGGCGCCCTATGACCGCGATCGCGACGGACTCGTCATTGGCGAGGGCGCGTGCACGCTGATTCTGGAAGAGTACGAACGCGCGAAAGCGCGTGGCGCGAAGATCTATGCAGAAGTGGTCGGCTTCTGTGAGAATACGGACGGGACCCATGTTACGAATCCGAATGCGGCGATGATGGCGGCCAGCCTCAAAGGCGCGCTATCCGACGCCGGGTTGACGGGGAACGACATTGGCTATGTGAACGGACATGGTACGGCGACGAAGGCAGGAGACATTGCCGAGACGGTTGCGACGCGTGAGGCGTTGGACTGTGCCGTGCCGATCTCCTCGCTCAAGAGCTATGTCGGGCATACGCTCGGTGCCTGTGGATCGCTGGAGGCGATGACGACCATCCTGTGCATGCGCGAGGGCTGGTTCCATCCGACGCTCAACCTGTCAAATCCGGATCCAGCATGCGCCGAGCTCGATTATCTCATGGGCGAGGGCCGCGCCATTGATACCGAATTCGCGATGTCCAATAACTTTGCCTTTGGCGGCGTCAATACGTCGTTGGTGTTCCGTAGAACCTAACATTCACGTCACAACCTCGCGCGCTTTTGGTATAATCTATACGTTTTTCCGGGCGGTTAGCTCAGTTGGTTAGAGCAGGACCTTTACACGGTCAAGGTCGGGAGTCCGAGTCTCTCACCGCCCACCACAATTACAGCTGTTATTCCAATCGCGAGCTGTCCGCGTTATGCGTCTCGGAATGCGTACTTACCGTATATCATGCATG
>CALZAJ010000035.1 GCA_945613785.1 uncultured Verrucomicrobiota bacterium
GGAGGACGTTGCAGGCCTTGCCGACTTCCTTGAAGAGCGCGCGCAGGTCCGCGGCCGTCGCCGGCGCGAGCGCGCCCGTCTTCGCATACTCGTCGCGCGCCTTCGCGCAGAGCGGCGCGACGGCGACGCTTTCCTCGCGGCGGTAGCCGTGTCCGTTCGGCCCCTGGTCGGAGTTATGCTCGGCGAAGACGCGCATCGCCTTCGCGACCTCGGGATCCTTGTAGAGCTTCGCGAAGGACTCCTCCCACGTCTTCTGCGAATCGAAGTGATCGGGGTCCTTGCACCACTGCGCGACGCCGTAGAGCGCGATCTTGTTCGCCTCGCAGTTCTCCATCGGATTCGCGACGAAGCCCGCGTACGCGCCCTGGTCGAGTCCGTACGTGCGCCCGAGGAGGATCTTGGTGCGGCAGTAGTCGTTCACCGGCCAGTTCCACCAGATGTACGGGGGACGCCGGAAGTTCTCGGTGATCTTCTTCACGTCCGCCGCGTTGATGTCGTGGCAGATCCACGCGCCGGTCCACATGATGTTGACGCGCGGATCGAGCTTCTCGCCGAGCGTCTTCTGGTAGGGGTGTCCCGAACCCCAGTAGACGTTCGGGCACATGACGAGCGGCGCGCAGTCCCGCTTCTTCTCGAGGAAGTCGGTGACGACGCGGTTGCAGATCTCGGCATGGAACTCCGCGTCGGCTCCGCCGAAGTCGTCGAAGAAGACGGCGAAGGCGCGGAAGCCGGCGTCGTACATCCAGCCGAGCTTGCGGAAGAGCGCCTCGTAGTCCGCCTCGTTCCCCTTCTTGAAGCTGCCGCCGAGGTGGATCGCCCAGGTGAAGAGGATCTTGTTCGCCTTCGCGACCTTGAGGAGCTTCTGGAAGTCGGCCATCTCCGCCGCCGGATAGGGCTCGCGCCACTTGCCGTGGTGGTAGGGATCGTCCTTCGGTCCGTAGATGAAGACGTTCATATCGTTCTCGCCCATGAACTTGAGGAGCGAGAGCCGTCCCTCCGTTCCCCACGGACGCCCGTAGTAGCCTTCCACCACGCCGCGGAACGGGATCGGCTCCGCCGCCCGGACCGACAGCGGTCCGACCAGCGCGAGCGCCGTCAGCAGTGCCATCAGATTCGTCTTCATTTTCTTCCTCTCCTCTCCTTGTTTTAGGTCTCGGTCTAGGGGTAAGGTCTAGACTAGACCTGCCCGACAGATTTTCCTCGCCCTCAGCCCCGCGCCGCGTTGCGGCGCACAAGCTCAGCCTTGTACGCGGCGAGGTCCGCGGGCGGGCACTTCGCGACGCCCGTTTTCACGGCCGCTTCGGCGACAGCATAGGAAACCTCGACGAAGAGACGACGGTCGAAGGCCTTCGGGATGATGTAGCCGAGACCGAACTCGAGCTTCTCGTCCGGATAGAGCGCGGCGACTTCAGGCGTCACCGGCTGCTGCGCGAGCGCGGCCAGCGCATGCGCGGCGGCGACCTTCATCTCCTTGTTGATCGTCGTGGCACGAACGTCAAGCGCGCCGCGGAAGAGATACGGGAAGCCGAGCACGTTGTTGATCTGATTCGGATAGTCGCTGCGCCCCGTAACCATCACGTACTTGCGGCCCGCAAGCGCCTTCTGCACCTCGGCCGGCGCGATTTCCGGATCAGGATTCGCCATCGCGAAGATCGCCGGGAACTCGGCCATCGTCTTGACGTCATCGCCCGTGAGGACGTTCGCCGCGGAGACGCCGATGAAGACATCCGCCCCGACGAGCGCTTCCTTGAGCGTCAGCGCCTTCGTGTCGCGCGCATGCTTCGCCTTGAATGGATTAAGGTCCGTGCGGTCGGTGCGGATCGTGCCCTTCGTGTCGCACATCGTGACGTCCACGACGCCCGCGGCCTTGAGCATGTCGCAGATGCGGATGCCCGCCGCACCCGCGCCGTTCATGACGACCTTGAGGTCCTTGAGCTCCTTGCCGGCGAGCTTCGCGTAGTTCATGACGCCGGAAAGCGAGATGACCGCCGTACCCCACTGGTCATCGTGGAAGACGGGGATGTCAAGCTCGGCATCAAGCGTGTCCTCGATCTCGAAGCAGGCCGGCGAGGCGATGTCCTCGAGATTGACGCCGCCGTACTGCGGAGCGAGCATCTTCACGGCCTCGATCACGCGCTTGGGGTCCGTCTTGCCGGTATTCGCGCCGTCCTTGCGGCAGTGATTGAGCGGCACCGGCCACGCATCAACGTCGCCGAACGCCTTGAAAAGGACCGCCTTGCCTTCCATCACGGGAATGGACGCCGCCGCGCCCAGATCGCCAAGACCGAGAATGGCCGTACCGTCCGAGACGACGGCGACGAGGTTCGGCTTCGCCGTGCAGGCATAGATGTCCTCGGGATTCGCGGCAATCGCCTTCACCGCGTGCGCGACGCCCGGTGTGTAGGCGAGACAGAGATCTTCCTTCGTCTTGAGTTCACGCGGGAGCTTCACCGCAACCTTGCCGCCCTTGTGGTAGGCCATCACTTCTTCTTTACCGAATGCCATAGCGAGAATTGTTTGATTTTTTGATTGTTTAACTGTTTGATTTGAAATTGGCTGCCTTTCGATGCCTTAGCCGCGGATCTCCGTTTCCGAGAAGGAGAAGAGCGTCACCTTGACGCCGGTCGGCAAGAGGGTCTGCCTGACGATCTCAAGCCATTCGTCCGACACCTGACAGGCAATGACGACGGAATCAATCTTGTACGCACGGATGATGTCCGGCGCCTGCAGGAGCGTTCCCAGCACGCGGATACCGCCGATGTACTGGCCGCGCAGCAGGATATCGTCATCGAGCAGCCCGACGATCATGCGGTTATTGCCCGCGGACGCGCGGATCAGCTCGCGGCGGAACGCACGGTAGCGGAGTCCGCAGCCATAGACCAGGACGCGCGAGACGTCCGCACGCGACTTGAGCCGCGAACAGGTGATGGCGTAGAAAAGGTCACGGACCGCGCCACGGACCGAACGGACCGTGATCAGCGCGACGAAGCCCGTCATCGCATAGGCGAGGGTCATCGCCTTGAAGCCGTCCGTCGAGATCGTCGGGGCGTAGTAGCAGGCGATGGATCCAATGGCCGAGCCGAAGCAGCACGCCAGCAGGAGACGGACGTAGTTCGAGCTCATCGCGCGCGCCCAGATCGTCCGATAGGTGTTGAAGAAGACCAGGCAGGCGAAGACGGACACCACGCGGAGCGGCAGACCGACGCGCAACATCGCCTTGTCGATCGGCAAGCGCAACGCCCACATGCAGAGGAAGAAGACCGCGATCAGCGCAATCACGTCAAAACCGACGTAGAACGGAATCGCCAGCCGGGCCCAACGACGGCGCGAGGCGGCCTCACGGTTACGGGCGATGGCCTCCAACAGACGCCCCGCGTCAAAGAGCTCGATACGCGACATGTCCTTGAAGATGACCACCGCCGCAACGGCGACCGCGAACATCCAAAGGCCCGCCGCCCGCGAACGGAGCGAGAGGCCGATGAGCCCAAACGCCACCAGGGCCGCCGCCATCGTGTAGAGAATCCAGGCCGCCTTGCGCTGGTTGAGTCCGACCGACCGCAGAATGCGGTGGTGCAGATGGTCCGCATCCGCCGTCATCACCTTACCATTGCCCGTCTCGCTCTTGTCGCGCCGCCGGATCAAATGACGCACCGACCGACGGAGAATCGCCAGCGCCGTGTCGAAGATCGGCACGCCCATGGCGAGAAGCGGCACGCCGACGGACACCAGAAACGAGTTCGGCGCCTGCGAAGCCAGCGGCAAGGCCGCGATGATGAAGCCGATGAACATCGAGCCGCAGTCGCCGAGGAAGACGCTCGCCGGATGGTAGTTGTACCGGAGAAAGCCCACCAGACCTCCCGCAAAGGCGAAGTAGAACAGCGCCTGCTGCGGATTCTCGACCAGGAACAGCGTGCCCGCCATGCCGATGGTCGCAATCAGCGCCAGCCCCGAAGCGAGCCCGTCCAGTCCGTCAATCAGGTTGAACGCATTCACCGCCCCCGTGATCCAGAACACGGTCATCAGACAGTCCAGCCACGCCGGCAGATTCGGCCAAAGCTGACGGAACCCAAGGCCCGCCCAGGACCAGACCAACACGGCCACGACCAACTGCCCCGCCAGCTTCACCTTCGGCGACAGACCGAACTTGTCGTCCGCCAGACCTAACAGCGAAATGCCGACGCCCAGCAACGCCAGCTTCCAGAACATCATGTCCGTGATGCCGTCGCCCTGCAGCGGCGGACGCTCCGCGACCGTCACGAAAATGGAATAGGAGACCAGCACGCCGAGCATCAGCGCCAGACCGCCGCCACGCGGAATCGGCACCTTGTTGATACGCCGCGGATCCGGCTTGTCGACCATGCCGAGCGCACGGTTCATCTCGCGCACGAGCGGCGTCAGGATCAGCGTCAGTAACCACGCCCCGGAAAACGCAATCAGATACGGAACGGCCTTGCTTAAAAGCAGCTGAATCATTTACACACCCCTTCCAGCGCCTTCACGACTTCAGTCATCGAGGCATCATCCGCACGCCCCGCATGAACCGTCACCATCACCCAGCGGTCGATGCGGTTCAGCACGGAACGATCCCAGACGTCGCGCAGAATGCGACGGACATGGGAGGCCGTATGGAAGCCCTCCTGATTGAAGAACGTGTAGGCGAAGCCCTGCGTCTGGGTATCCTTGACCAGCGTGATGAACCGCCAATCGATCCCATTGACCGTCACCGTCCGCGGCGACGTCATTTGGAAGCCCTGGGACGGCAGACAGAGCTCGGGACGATGGATCGAGCTCTTGCTCATGCCGCCGATCACCACCGACGCCAGGAACCAGTCCCCGTTGTCCGCCGCATAATGTCCCTTCGCAATCTGAGTGTCCTTCGGCAACACCTGCAGCTCCGCCTCGGTCGGACCAATCTCCGTCCGTTGATAGCCCTCGACGTCACACAACGCCACCCGCGGCGCCTCCGCCAACGTCACGTTCGGCGTCTGCGCCTGGAAAACCATCGCCGGCACCACCAGAAGAAACGCGAGAGCCGGAACGAGAAGAGTCCGGGAAGGCTTGGGCTCCCGATCGCTTGAGTGACTGATCGGATCGGAATCAGACACGCGGACGGGCGCGCCTTTCCCCCAATTCTCCCAGGCCCGCTTGATGAGCTCGCCGGTCACGACCATGAGGGAGATGGCGACCACGAAGACAATGTAGCCCGAGTAATCGTGGTAGAACCCCATCGCAAAGTCCTTGGACGCGTAATTGGCCACCAGACAGATCGTCAGGATGCGCGTCACGTTGCCCAGAATCGCCAACGGCACCGAGGAGGCAAAGAGAAGACCCCGACGAAGCCAGGTCGGCTGCGAGAAATAACCGTAACCCGCGGACAACGCCATCAAAGCAAAGATCGACCGCAATCCGCTGCAGGGCTCCGCCACGTCAATCTTGAACGAACCGTCCGCCGCACCCAGCATTGAACCGACACGGACCACTTCCGCCCCGCAGCCGTTCAGCACGACTTCGGCCGTCGCCGTCGCAAAAAGACGCAGATGCACCGTGATGACGTCGAGGAACGTCGCCAACGGAATGCAGAACAACAGAAATGCCGCCGGGAACAACACCTGCTGCGCCGTCTTGCGCCCGAAGAACGCCCAAGGCAAGGTGATCAGCAATCCCACGAACGCAACAATCTCAAGACGCAACTGGATGCCGCGCGTCCCCAGGAAGCCCAGCGCCAGAAACGGCAAGGTCAGGAGCAGCCCAAGAAACGACGGACGACCCAAGGACTCCTTCAGCTTCTGGCGCTCCGTCCACACCACGTAAAGCGAGAACAACGGCACGTACCAGGCGAACGACATGTCCTCTGCCGGCGAACGAAACGCGTTCGGGGCATGGTCAAACAGCATCTTCTGGAAACCCCAAACCATGGCGACACCCAGTGCCGCCAAAAGACCGATTCGTTTCTGGAGATTCCCTAACTGCATTGTAGGTTAATCATTATACCATAAAGCAGGGGAAAACTCACGGCTTGCCAAGGCAAAATGACAAACAAAAAAACTCGACCGAAGTCGAGCTTTTTAATGGTTGTGGGAAGTGGATTCGAACCACTGAAGGCGTTAGCCAGCAGATTTACAGTCTGCCCTCGTTGACCGCTTGAGTATCCCACAGTCACGAATGGCGCATAGTATATCAAAAGACCGTGAACGCCGTCAATGGTGATTTTAAAATTATTTTAGTAACCCCGCCGATCCTGACGGGAGATCTGTCAACCGAACTTCTATCGTCGTTTTGTCCGGAAACGTCGCCTTCATAAGAAGATTGGTCGAGTCCCCTTCTATCTCCACACGTTCGAGCACTTTCTTCAGCGTGAAGACCTTGGGACGCGAAAGGACGAAGAAACGTCCGTCCTCCTCCTTGTAGAGCGAATCGAAGGCCTTGAAGTAGCCCGAGAAGTCCCCCGCCTGGGCCTCAGCAAAGTTTGAAAAGCCCGGCAAGTCCTTCAGCGGCCTGGAAACGACCTCGTCCTCATTCGAGTAGACGTATTCCTTCTGCGTCGCGAAAAAGAGCGTGTCGAACGGATCCGTCGTCCGCCAGGAGAAATCAACACCGGGGCGGACGCAGTAGTCGCCGGACGAAACAAACTTCTCACCCGTCGGCAGCGTCTTGGTCTGCACGAAGACGCCCCTAACCTCGTTGGTCGGGACGAGACGCGTCTTCAGCGTGTCGGGGACTTCGGCCACAAAACCCGTGGCCGCCGCAATCAGAACGCCAAGATACCCGAAGAGCATGCCTTCCCCTCCCGCTCGTAGTCGTAGGCGAATTCCGTCGGACCCTTTCGGACAATGCGCAGGTCAATGGTCCGCCCCGGTTCGATGATATGGACAAATTTCATCTTCTTCACGCAGCGGAGGGGCTCACGGACGCCGAACGCGCGCCGCACGCACCGCTCGGCAAATCCCAGCTGCACGACCCCCGGCAACACCGGCGCATCCGGGAAATGGCCCTGGAAATACGGTGCGGATGCCTCGAACTCCAACTTGGCGACGAACGCCCCTTCCGTCTTCACCACGTCCCACATGCGCGGATCGACCAGCGACGACTCCAGGAGCCGCACGATCTCGGAGGCCAACACCTTCCCCTGCGGATTCCGCGGCAATTCGCTCACAATCCTGAACTTCTTCGGCACCGTCCCCTTCGGAAAGATCGGCAACATCAGCTTCCGCAGCTCAAGCGCCGTCACCCCGCCGACTCGGCAGGACCCGCTCACCAGCACCGCTCCCAGTTGCGGACCGCGGTCCCCCTGCAGGACGGCCAGGGCGGCCTCCTTAAATCCGAGGCCGCGGATCGCCTCTTCCATTTCGGCAAGATTCACACGCTCCTCGTTGATCTTTACAAGGCGGTCGACGCGTCCCTTGAGCTCGAAGGAGCGTCCATCCGCCGCCATGTCAACGGCGTCGCCCATCAGGTAGGTGCGCTTGAACGAAAACGGCGAACGGACGAGCAACTGGCCGCCCTTGACCGACACCTTGACGGGCGCGAACGTCTCCCAGAGTCCGTCTCCGCGGCGCGACGCCACGCCACCCGTCTCGGTCGAGCCATAGATCTGCCGCGGTTCGAGTCCGAACACGGACTTCGTCCGCTGCGAGACATCCTTCGTCAGCATCGCCCCGCTGGTGATGATCTCCACGCAGTTCTGAGGGACGTCATACTGGTCCGCATAAGCCGTGAATCGATCGAGGAAGCTCGGCGTCGTCACCAAAAAGACCTTCTCGGACGCCTTCATCTTCGCAATGAGCGATTCCGGCGTCAGAATGACTTCAGGATCGACCTCCCATCCCAACGCCTTCGGCAACATCACCCGCCAGAGCGTCCCATACATGTGACACGGGTCGATGGTGGCCAGAAGATGAATTGTTTGAGTGGTCGCTTGGTCGATCGGCTGACCGTTCGACCAGAAGGATGAATAAAACTCCTTGTGAAACGCAACCTCTTTCGCCAGGCTCTCGAACGTCTTAACGATCTCCTTCGACTTCCCGGTCGAGCCGGAGGTGTGGAAGACGACGGAGAAGCGACGGTCGCGAACGCGCTTCTCGACGAAGAACGTGGTCGCGATGACCAGAAGAGAGAGTGCGGACGTCAGCACCCAGAGGCGCGGACCCGAGAGGCACGAGCCGAGCGCGATGTTCACGGCCGTGACCAGCGCCAATAAAAAGAACCAGACCCACGTGAGGCGTCGGCAATAGGTCTCGGCGCCGTCCGGCAGAATGCCGTCCGACACGCGCTCGGCGAAACGCAAGCATAAGGGCTTCCGCCCCGGCAGGAGCGAAAGCCCGAATAGCACTGCGAAGATCGCCGCGAGCATCTTAGGAGTTCACAAGCTTCGAGACGGCCTTGGTGACATCGCCGAGCGTGCGGATTTCCTTGAAGTCAGCGGGATTGACCTTCTTGCCGGTCTCCTGCTGAAGACGGACGACGAGGTCGACGGCATCGATCGAGTCGAGGTCGAGCTCGGTGAAAAGATTCGTCTCGGGCGTCAGCGTGGCGACATCAACCTCGAAATCCTCGGCGAGAATGTTCTTGATCGTCGTTTCGATTTCCTGATCCGTCATGACTTGTTACCCTCCACGTAGTCGGCCAGCGTCTTGACCGAGTAAAAAATCTGCTTGTTGTCGGCGGGATTCTTGGAGAACGTGATGCCGAACGCCTTCTTCACCGCCATACCGAGTTCAAGGGCGTCGATCGAGTCGAGCCCGAGCCCCTCACCAAACAACGGAGCTTCGGTCTCAATGTCACTCGGGGACACGTCCTCGAGATCGAGACTGGAAACGACCAGCTCCTTGATTTTCGCTATTGTCTCTTCAGTTGCCATAAAGCCTCTACCCCCTACTCAACTACGCCTTCAAAAACACGTCCTCACCCGAGACCAGCTGACGCCCGCGAAGGAACGAGGCACCATCCATCTGCGAACCGCCTTCGGGCTTCAGCTCGGACAGCAGCAAGGCGGTGTCGCCGCACTTCACCACCGGGCCCGTACCACGGAGGCCCGACCCCTTGATGCGGGTCGTGATGAGCTTGAGAACCGTGCCCGGTGCGGTTTCGCGCCAGCCAGGTTCCATCTTCTTGACGATCTCGGCGTGCATAATTGCGACGCGGCCCGAATTCCCCTTCTTGCGGAAGCGCTCAGGCAGGAAGGTATAGCAGCCCGGCCACGGAGAATAGGCGCGGATCTTGCGTTCGGTCACGAGCACGGGGGCCGACCAGTCGATCAGACCGTCCGTCTTCTTCAGCTTCTTCGCGTAAGTCGCATCCTCATGATTCTGCTCGACCGGCGGAGGAAGCTGATTGTTGTTCATCAGGACCAGCGCCTTCGCAAGCGTCACGCCGCCAGCCACTGCCAGTTCGTCCATGAGCTCGCCGCCCGTCACGTCGGAATAGATCGGCTCGTAGCTCTGCATCAGGATCGGACCGTCATCCATGCCGATGCCCATGCGCATCACCGTGACGCCCGTCAGACGGTCGCCTGCCGCAAGGGCGGCGACCACGGGGGACGCGCCGCGATACTTGGGCAAGAGCGAGAAGTGACAGTTCACACAACCGAAGAGCGGCATCTTGAGAAGCGGCTCCTTGAGGAACTGCCCGTAGGCGACGACCACAATCACGTCTGGACGCCAGGCATAAAGCTGAGCCATGGCGACGGGATCGTTGACGTTCTCAGGGGAGATGACGTCGGTGATGCCGCGGCTCATCGCGAAGGCCTTGCAAGGACACGGCGTGAGCGTCTTTCCGCGGCCCGCCGGACGGTCAGGCTGCGTAACGACACCAACAACCGACAACTCCTGCTCACGCATGATCGCGCGCAGACAAGTCGCCGAAGCGGCCGAAGATCCCATGAAAACAATGCGCATTTCGGAATATTATATCAAAAATGCGTCCTATCCGTCCTAGCACATATTGTGATATAATTTCTTCGCCCATGAAGGTCAGCATCATCACGGTTTCCTACAATGCGAAGAATACGATCGGAGCCACGATCGCAAGCGTTCTCTCGCAGCGTGATGCTGAAATCGAGTACATCGTCGTGGACGGCGGTTCGACGGACGGCACCCGCGAGTTGATTGCGGAACAACTGTCCAAACCAAACACCATCGCCTCCCGATGGATCTCCGAAAAAGACCAGGGGATGTACGACGCCCTCAACAAGGGCATCGCGATGGCGACGGGAGACATCGTCGGCATCCTCAACGCGGACGACGTCTTTGAAGACCCCTACACCGTCGCGGGAATTGCCGCGGCCTTTGACGAGAAGACGGATGCGACGTATGCGGACATTCTCTTTGCGCGTGGCGACAAGACGTTCCGCTATTACTCCGCCAGACGGTGGAAGCCCTGGATGCACCACATCGGCTACATGCCTCCACATCCGAGCGTCTACATCCGCCGCGAAATCTTTGCCCGACTGGGCGGCTACAAGCTGGGCTACAAAATCAGCGCCGACTTCGAACTGATGGTCCGCTATTTCTGCAAGGCACGCATTCGGACCAAATACCTGCCGCGGTGCGTCGTCCAGATGAGTCTCGGCGGCATGTCCACCGCGGGATGGAAAGCGAACATCCTCCTGAACCGCGAGAACGTCCGCGCAAACCGCGAAAACGGCTATTTCAGTTGCTTCGCAATGATGCTCCCGAAGTACGCCTACAAGATCCTTGGCTACATCTTCAAGAAAAAGCGCTAAGCCCTTCCGCTCGCGGCTCACACGCTCATTTTTCCATCTTGGCCTGACTGGCACACTTTAGACAAGCTATGGATTAAGCAAGGGGTATTTTGCTGGACATCCCCCAGTTTTTTGAGCCTGAA
>CALZAJ010000036.1 GCA_945613785.1 uncultured Verrucomicrobiota bacterium
TTAGGATTAAAGTCTGCGAGTTAGTCCAATTCGGCGAGGATTGTATCGCAGACCTCGGTCCCTCGTTCTGTCAGCCGGTAAGTGGGGCCAAGGGAGGCGTTCGCGTTGATTTTGGTCAACAGGCCTTCGGAGGCGAAGCGGTCGAGGATGGGGAGCCAGTCGGGATGTCCGAAGGGGTTGAGTCCTTCACGTGTGCGAAGAGAGAAGATTCTTCGTTCAACTTCGTCCTTTCCCGCTGATAAAGTCTCAACCTCAGGGGTCTGTCCCCCGAAGTTCCGGGTGCGCGTGAGTCCGATGCGTCCGCAGGCGCCGTCTCCGAGTCCGAGGTAGTCCTCGCCGCGCCAGGTCGCGAGATTGTGACGACATTCGTAGCCCGGCACGGCATAGTTGGAGATCTCGTAGCGCTCGAGTCCGATGTCTTTCATGAACCGTGCGATGACGGCGAGTCGATTGAGGACCGTATCGTCGTCTGGAAGCGCTGTTTTCGTCCGCTTGATTTGGTGGGCGAGGATCGACCCCTCTTCGAGAATGAGCGAGTAGACGGAGCAGTGCTTCAGTCCCCATTTGGCGAGGCGGGCGTGACGTGGCGTCAGGGCGGACGTCTCGCCCGGGTAGCCGACGATCAGGTCGATGCCGGCGTTTTCGAAGTGCTCTTTGATGCGGGCAAAGGCCTTCTCGGCTTCGGCGAAGGTATAGCCGCGACCCATGAGGCGGAGGATGTCGTCGTCGAGCGACTGCACGCCCATGGAGATGCGATTGACGCCGATGTCCTTGAGCTCCTGCAGCTTCTCGTGCGTGACGTCGAGCGGATTCAGCTCGACGGTGAATTCCGTATCTTCGGTGCGGAGGGGCTCGAGGATTGCGCCGAACGGCGTGAGGTCGCAGAGTCCCGGAGAGCCGCCGCCGAAGTAAATCGTCTTGAAGGGCGCCGCGCCTTCGGTTGCGACAATCCGTTGCGCCAGTTGTTGCGCATAGGCGTCGCGATCGGCTTGGGAGACGCCGGCGCGGGAGTGAAGAACGCAATACGTGCACTTCCGCCGACAGAAGGGGAAGTGCACGTAGAGGTTGTTTGGCGTTTCGTCAGCCAAGCTTGAAGAACTTCTTGAGGTCCTTCACGCGGTTGACCTTCTCCCACGGGAATTCGGGACGCCCGAAGTGTCCGTAAGCCGCGGTGTCCTCGTACTTCCAGCCCTTGGGCGTGAGGAGCTTGAGGTCTTCGATGAGCGCATAAGGACGGAAGTCGAAGATCTTGCCCGAGATGAGCATCTTCTCGAGTTGCTCGTTGGTGACGCCATGGGCGGTGCCGTAGGTCTTCACGCAGAAGCTCACCGGCTTGTCGACGCCGATTGCGTAGGCGACCTGGATCTGGCAACGGTCGGCGAGACCGGCGGCGACGATGTTCTTCGCCGCATAGCGCGCGTAGTAGGCCGCGGAGCGGTCGACCTTCGACGGATCCTTGCCCGAGAACGCGCCGCCGCCGTGGGCGGCCATGCCGCCGTAGGTGTCGACGATGATCTTACGGCCCGTGAGACCGGAGTCGCCGCAAGGACCTCCGACGACGAACTTGCCCGTCGGGTTGATGTAGAACTTCGTGTCGGACTTGAGAAGCCCGGTCGTCGCGAGATAGTCCTTCGCGATGTCCTCGATCAGCTTGTAGTTCGCCTTGGTGGCTCCCGCTTCAGTGGTCTGATGGGAGATGACGACGGTATCGATGGCGACGGGCTTGCCGTCTTCATAGACGACCGAGAGCTGGCTCTTCGAGTCGGGACGGAGCCACGGGAGCTTTCCGCTGTGGCGAAGTTCGGCGAAGCGCTTCAGGAGCTCGTGCGAATAGACGATTGGCGCGGGCATCAGCGAAGGGGTCTCGTTCGTCGCGTAGCCGAACATCATGCCCTGGTCGCCCGCGCCCTGCTTCTGCTTCGTCTTGCGGTTGACGCCCCGGGCGATGTCGGGGGACTGCCCGTGGAGATAGTTGAGATACCGGAAGTCCTTGGCGTCGAAATGTTCGCCGGGCTGGTCGTAGCCGATCTTCTTGCAGACGCGGCGGGCGATCTTCTCGGTGTCGATCTTCTTCTCGAAATCCTTGCAGGTGATTTCGCCGACGTTGATGACGACATCGGGGCCGACGGTCGTTTCGCAGGCGACGTGGGCGTTCTTGTCGGCCTTCAGGCAGGCGTCGAGGACGGCATCGGAGATCTGGTCGGCCACCTTGTCGGGATGTCCTTCCGAAACGGACTCCGACGTAAAGACGTGGCAGTGGTTCTTTTTGGTCATTTTCATTCCCTGTAGACGTTGTCAGCTTGTGTCACACCCGCGGCAACTGCGCTGCGGGTCACAGACTGAAATGAGTGCTGCATATTATACCATCTTTTGTGGTATAATGTGTGTGTTATGACAGTAGAAGAACAGGTTAAACTCATCGCCCAGGCGCTTGAGGATCGTAAGGGGACCGACATCAAGTCCTATGATATGCGCGGCAAGAGCGCGTTGGCGGACTTCTTCGTCGTCGCCACAGGTGCGGCCGCGCCGCATCTGAAGGCCCTGATTGCCGAGACGCAGGCCGTGATGAAGCAGAATGGCGTGAGCTCCTACCGCACGTCGGGTGACCCCGAGAGCGGCTGGATTGTCGTTGACTATGTCGACGTCATCGTTCATGTCTTCTCGCCCGAGGCCCGCGCCTATTACGCGCTCGAGAAGCTCTGGACGAAATAATCGCTCCGTCTCATGTGGTCCCGCGAACGGATTTCGGTCTGCGGCCTTGCGAAGGGGCCGTCAAAAGAGTATACTTTATGACCAATCGCCTGACCGATAATCTCTGATGGCGATCGCTCTAAACGATAAACTCTACATCTATCAGTTGAAAGGTTCACAAAATGTCGCGTGCATATAACTTCTCGGCGGGTCCCGCTACGCTTCCTCTCGAGGTCCTGCAGCAGATCCAGAACGATCTCGTCGATTACAAGGGAACCGGCATGTCCGTGATGGAGATGTCCCACCGCGGCAAGGATTATCCGACGATTCACGCCGAGGCGAAGGCCACTTTCAAGGAACTCTGCGGCATTGGCGATGACTACGAGGTCGTCTTCATCCAGGGTGGCGGCAGCCAGCAGTTCGCGATGATCCCGATGAACTTCCTCGGCGCGGGACAGGTCGCCGACTACGCGAACCAGGGCACCTGGTCGGGCAAGGCCCTCAAGGAGGCCCAGCTGATCGCCTCCCTCCGTGGCGCGACGGTCAACACGATTGCCAACTGCGCGAAGGACATCCCCACCCGCATGCCGCGCGAGGACGAGTGGAAGTTCTCCGACAACGCCGCCTACACGCATATCTGCACCAACGAGACGATTTCGGGCGCCCAGCTCAAGAAGATCCCGCAGGTGAAGGGGCCGCTGATCGCCGACATGTCCTCCGACATCCTCGGCATTGACCGTGACTTCAACAAGTTCGACATGTTCTACGCCGGCGCGCAGAAGAACCTCGGTCCCGCCGGCATGGCGGTCGTCGCGATCAAGAAGGAACTCGCTGCGAAGGGCGCGGCCCAGATCCCGACGATGTTCAAGTACTCGACCCACGTCGACAACGACTCGCTCTACAACACCCCGCCGACTTTCGCGATCTACGTGTTCGGCGAAGTGATGAAGTGGGTCAAGAAGATGGGCAAGGCGAACCTCTTCGCGCTCAACGACGCCAAGGCCAAGAAGATCTACGACGTCATCGACTCGACCGAGTTCTACAAGGGGACGGCGCTCCCCGAGTTCCGCTCGAACATGAACGTCACCTTCCGCCTCGGTTCCGAGGAGCTCGAGAAGAAGTTCGTCGACGAAGCCAAGAAGCTCGGCATGAGCTCGCTCAAGGGGCACCGCTCCGTCGGCGGCATCCGCGCCACGATCTATAACGCGTTCCCGATGGAAGGCGTCGACGCGCTCGTCCAGTTCATGAAGGACTTCGAGAAGGCCAACGGCTAACGACCCTATGACGACAGCGGAACTCTTCGCTGGAACAGCCCTCGCGATTTTCGCGGGCGGCTGTTTTTCGGTTTCAGAGAAACAGGGTGTTTCATTCGCCGCCTATCAGACGCTGGTCGGCCACAGGGTCGACTGGAAGGGGGCGTCGTGGATTTCCGCCGCCGACGCGCGGGAGGCTACCGACGAAGAGAAGAAGGCTCAGCAAGCCCCTGAGGGCACGAGCGCCTTCTATCGCGAAATCGTCAATGCGAAGCCCCTCAGTCGAGTCGTCGTCTCGGCGTCGGGACTGGGCGTCTTCAACGTCTACGCCAACGAGTCCCGCGTCGGCGACGAGATCCTGAAGCCCGGCTTCACGGATGCAAAGAAGACGAAGTATTCCTTCTCCTGGGACGTGACGCCGCTGTTCAAGTCCGCAGCGGGTGCGTCCAACTTCGTTTCGGCGACCGTGTCCACGGGCTGGTGGAACGACAAGATCACGGGCTACCGCGGCAAGCGCAGCGCGCTTATCGCGCTCATCGAGCTGACGTACGAGGACGGCACCGTCGAGCGCGTTCCGACCGACGTCTCCTGGCGCGCCGGCGTCGGCGGTCCGCTGCTTCGCGCGGGCATCTTCGACGGCGAGGTCTACGACGCGCGCTACCGCATCGACCTGTCGAAGCTCGGCCCGGCCGTCGTCAACGACGAGTTCAAGGGCGAGCTCCTGCCCCAGCGTGGCGCGTCCGTCTACCGCCGCGCCGACCTCGCGCTCCGTCCGAAGACGGCCTATGTCTGGAAGGGCGTGACGGGCGCGACGCCCGACGCCTTCGGCCGCGTCCTCAAGCTGCGCGACTACACGAACGCGTCGCTGATGGACCTCGATCCGGGCGAGACGCTGGTCGTTGACTTCGGACAGAATGCCGCGGCCGTCCCGTACTTCAAGGCGATGGCTTCCGCCGGCACCAGGATGACGATCCTTCCCGCCGAGATGCTGAACGACGGCAACGGCCAGAAGTCCCGCGGCAACGACGGTCCCGAAGGCTCGGTCTACCGCGCCAACCTCCGCGAGATCCACCGTCACGGCGCGCAGGTCTCCTACACGTTCTCGGGCGCCGGCATCGAGTCCTACATGCCGCAGGCGACGTTCTTCGGCTACCGCTACCTGTCGATCACGGCGGACAACAAGGTCAAGTTCACGCGCCTTCAGTCCGTGCCCGTCACGTCGATCTCCCGCGAGATGGAGCGGGGCGAGATCCTCACCGGCTGCGCTGACGTGAACCGCCTCATCCAGAACGTCCGGTGGGGGCAGTACTCTAACTACCTTTCCATCCCGACCGACTGTCCGCAGCGCAACGAGCGCCAGGGCTGGACGGCTGACACCCAGGTCTTCGCCAAGGCCGGCAGCTACAACGCCGACACCTACGACTTCTTCGTCAAGTTCATGCGCGACATGCGCGACACGCAGACGGCGTGCGGCAGCTACACGGGCGTCTGTCCCGCCGGCGAATACGGCGACGCGGGCGACCAGCGCTACGGTTGGGCCGACTGCGGCGTCATCGTCCCCTACGTGATGTGGCGTCAGACCGGCCGCACGGAAATGATCCGCGAGCACTGGGACTCGATGACCCGCTTCATGAACTGGCTCAAGGTCAACCGCTACTGCCAGGAGCGTGCGCTTGAGTTCCAGTGGAACGACTGGCTCAGCTACGAGAAGTACGAAGCCTGCTCCAACGGCATCAAGGTCGACGGCAAGCTCCGTCCCGAAACGCTCGTCTACTGGAAGTACATGGGCGGCTGCTACTGGCTCATGGACGCGCGGATGATGGCCGAGATGGCCCGGGCGGTCGGCCGTGACACCGAGGCCGCGTCCTACGAGGCGATGGCGCGCGAGGCGCTCGCCTACGTCCGGAAGGACATTCTCGAGGGCGGACGCGTTCCCGCGTGCCTCCGGGACATGCAGACGCCGAACCTCTTCGCCCTCCACTGCGGCATCCTCGCGGATGCGGAGGCCGTCAAGGAGGCGAAGGCCGCGCTGCTGAAGAACATTTCTGACCACGGCAACTGCCTCCAGTCCGGCTTCCTCGGCACGTCCGTCCTGATGGATACGCTGACCTATGCCGTCGGCGAGCCCCAGGTGGCCTACACGCTGCTCCTGCAGCACAAGAACCCGAGCTGGCTCTACTCCGTCGACCAGGGCGCGACGACGATCTGGGAGCGCTGGAACAGCTACACGAAGAAGGACGGGTTCGGCGACGTCGGCATGAACAGCTTCAACCACTACGCCTATGGCGCCGTCCTCGGCTGGCTCTATGAGACGGCCGCCGGCATTCAGCCCGGTCCGAAGGGCGGGTACGACGAGGAGTTCCGCCTCGCTCCCGTCCCCGATCCGCGTCTCGGCTTCCTCAAGGCTTCCTACCGCACCCGCAACGGCGTCATCCAGAGCGCCTGGCGCTATGCCGACGACGGGGCTTGCGTCTGGACGTTCACCGTGCCGGCCGGCAGCCGCGCGACAGTTTGCGTCAACGGTACGACCGCCGTCTACGAGGCGGGAACCCACACACTGGAGGTCAAGTAAATGAAACGGTTTTCCATTGCCGTTGCGACGGGACTGTCCGCCGCTTTCGCGTTTGCCAACGCCTGGGACAACGTCCAGATCAAGGGCGTGACCGACAAGGCGAATCCCGTCGGTTATGCCGTCAACGAGCCGATCATCTTCACGCTGACGGCGACGGACGTCCCGTCTGGCCTGGCGACGGACGACGTCGTGCTCCGCTGGACGCGCACCGGCGATGACGGCAAGACGGTCAAGGGCGAGTGTCCGTTCGTCGCGGGACGGACCTGCGTCGTCACGACGGCCCTTGACCGCGCGGGCTTCGTCCGTCTCGAGGCCAAGCTCTACGACCGCAAGACGGGCGAGAA
Organism: uncultured Verrucomicrobiota bacterium; assembly: GCA_945613785.1. Classification (GTDB taxonomy): domain Bacteria; phylum Verrucomicrobiota; class Kiritimatiellia; order RFP12; family UBA1067; genus UBA1067. Next base: position 6,861 of record CALZAJ010000036.1, read on the forward strand.
GATCCGACGTGACAAGAAGGCCCCGGGGGCGCCCGACTGGTCGCCCGCCAAGGAGGTCTTCTTCGACGGCGGCGCGGGCGTGGCGGTCGCCGACCTGCGTCAGCACGTCCCCGAACCGGCCGACTTCGACGCCTGGTGGGCCAAACAGAAGAAGCTGCTGGCCGCGGTTCCCGTCAAGGCGGACCTCCAGAAGCACAAGACGGTGAACGGTTGCGACATCTTCAAGCTGTCCGTGGACTGCGTCGGTCCGCGTCCGGTGACGGGTTACCTCTTCATTCCGGTCAATGCGGCCCCGAAGTCCTGCCGCGCGCGTGTCGCGTTCCAGGGCTACGGCTTCTATCAGCAGGGGTGCCCCGAGTGGGCTGCCTGGGGTTGTGTGAGCGGCAAGGAGATCTTCCTCGAGATCAATGCGCATGGCTATGAGCTCGGCAGGGACAAGGCCTATTATGACGTCTTCGGGGACTCCATCAAGTCGTCCAAATACACCTATGCCTTCTCGCCTGACGAGAATGCGCGTCCCGAGACGGCTTATTTTCGTTTCATGGCATTCCGTGTCATGCGGGCGCTCGAGTACATGAAGACGCGTCCCGAATGGAACGGCAAGGACCTGATCGCCGAGGGCGGCAGCCAGGGCGGACTCCAGACGAGCTGGGCGGCAGGGCTCGATCCCGACGTGACCCTGGCGCGTCCGTCGATCGTCTGGTGCTGCGACCTCGGCGCGACGGAGCCAGGCGGACGTCTGCACGGTTCCTGGTACATCCAGCACACGGCGGGCATCGACTACTTCGACGCGGTCAACCACATCAAGCGCGCGAAGTGTCCGGTCGAGATCCCCCGTGCGGGCCTCGGCGACTATACGTGTCCGCCGTCCGGCCTGGCCGTCTACTTCAACGCGATCCCAACGCCGAAGTCCATCAACTGGGTGCAGGGCTCGCGCCATGGCTACGTCCCGCCGGACCCGAATCAGACGTTCGTTGTCAAGATGGGCCATGAGCAGACCGGTGCTGAATCAAAGTCTCAAAACGCCTCCGCCGACGTGAAGTGATTGTGGTATAATATTCCGCATGAAACTTTCCGGTACTATTACGGCCATGGTCACCCCGTTCGCGAAGGACGGCTCGGTGGACTATGGCCGTCTGCAGGCGATTGTGGATGAACAGGTCGCGGGTGGTGTCGAGGGCATCTGTGCGGTTGGTACGACCGGTGAGTCGCCGACCCTGGATCATGCCGAGCATCACAAGGTGATCGAGAAGACGATCGAATTCGCTCAGGGCAAGGTGAAGATCATCGCCGGCACGGGCGCAAACTCGACGGCTGAGGCCATTTCGCTCACCAAGGCGGCGATTGCCGCGGGCGGCTCGGATGCGACGCTGCAAGTGACGCCGTACTACAACAAGCCGAACGCTGAAGGCATTTACCGTCACTTCATGACGATTGCCGATCTCGGTCTTCCGGTGGTCCTTTACAACGTGCCGGGCCGTTCTGGCAAGGAGATTCCGCTCGAAGTCGTCGCGCGTCTTGCCAAGCACGAGAAGATCGTCGCCATCAAGGAGGCGGCGGGTTCCGTCGACCGCGTGAGCGCGATCAAGAACCTCTGTCCCGACTTCACGGTCCTTTCGGGCGATGACGGTCTGGCCCTGCCGATGATCTCGGTCGGCGCCGAAGGCGTCATTTCCGTCGCGTCGAACGTGATTCCGCGCGAAATGGGCGACATGGTCCGTGCGGCGCTCGCCGGCGATTTCGCGACGGCTCGTCAGGTCCATGCGAAGTTCTATCCGCTCTTCCACGACCTCTTCATCGACACGAATCCCGTGATGGTGAAGGAGGCGATGTGGCTCATGGGCCGGCTCGAGCGCGTCTTCCGTCTTCCGCTGTGCGAGACGACGGAGAAGAATCTCGAGACGATGCGCCAGACGCTGACGAAGCTCGGCCTGATCTGACGACCATGCGCATCGGTTTCGGATACGATTCGCACGTATTCACGGACGCCGCCAAGCCTCTGATGCTCGGCGGCGTTTGCATTCCCGACGCGCCCGGCCTTCAGGCGCATTCGGACGGTGACGTCCTTATCCACGCGATCATCGACGCATTGTTCGGGGCGGCGGCGCTCGGGGACATCGGTTCGCATTTCCCGGACACCGACGAACGGTGGAAGGGCGCTGACTCCGGAAAGCTTCTCGAAGCGGCGATGGGAGAGGTCCGTGCCGCGGGTTATGCGCTGGGCAATCTCGATGTCACCGTCATCTGCGAACGTCCGAAGCTGCGGCCTCATGTCGAGGCGATTCGCGCGCGGCTCGCCCAATTGCTCGGCGTCGCGGTCGGCCAGATTTCGGTCAAGGGCAAGACGAACGAGAAGATGGACGACGTTGGCGCCGGCAGGGGCATTGTCGTTCACGCCGTCGTCCTGTTGACTCCCTGAGCCTGTGGTGATGGAGACCGTTCTGACAGTCATCGCGGCAGTGGTGGTCGGAGCAGCGTTGTCCGTCTCCGGCGCCGTGCTTCAAAGCCTTTTGCGCAATCCCCTGGCAGAGCCCTATATGCTCGGTATCGTCGGCGGCGGTGCGTTGTTCGCGGTCCTGGCGATGAATCTTGGACTCGTGGCCCTCGGCGCGTTCGTGCTGCCGCTTGCCAGCTTCCTGGGTTCGTGTTTCGCGCTCGCGCTCGTCTGTCTGATTGCCTGGTGCGCCCAGCGTCATCGGACCGTGAAAGGCGCCGATCCCCATCTGCGCTCCTCGTCCTCGACCCTCATCGTCGCGGGTTATGCGACCGGGGCCTTTCTGGGCTCGCTTGATTTGCTGGCTCTTTCCTATGCTGAAGAAGGGGCCTTCGTCAAGATCTCCAAATGGCTGTACGGACGCCTCGACCTGGTCAGCAGAGCGGACCTTATCTTCGCCGTTGTCACGCTGAGCCTGGTCTTTGCCGCGCTCTTTTCATTTCGCCGAGAACTCAATGTCATGGAGCTTGGTCACGATGAAGCTGAGTGTCTCGGCGTCAATACGCGTCTGACGATGGCGGTTGTCATCGGATCGGTCGCCTTGGCCACAGCCGTCTCCGTGGCCCTCGCCGGTGCCGTCGGCTTCGTCGGACTCGTCGTCCCCCAGTTTGTGCGCCGAGTCTTCGGTCCCCGCATGCAGGTTCTGCTGCCCGTCTCGGCTCTTTTGGGTGGTTTGGCACTGGTCTTTGCCGAGTTTCTCGCACAACGGTTGCCTGGAGACGTGGGGGTGGGTGTCATATGTGCTATTTTTGGTGCGCCTTTCTTCCTTTTTCTCCTTGCTTCGTCGTGGAATGGCGAGGGACGTGATATTTGACGCTCTCGCATTGTGACAAAACGATGACTATTTTGCGGATTCTGTCAAAATAGCATTATACTACTTAAATCGTTATTTTTATTCATTTTACCACCTTGCACATCTGCCATTCATTTTGATATCATATCCGCATCTTGACACAATTAAAGGAAATGTCAAAATGAAGAAGTTGATGATGCTCGTGGGTTCCGTCGTCAGTGCGCAGGGTGCGCTTGCGGCGGGATTCGGCATTTACGAGGGTTCCGCGCGTGGCAATGCGATGGGGGGTGCGGTGATTGGCGACACCTGGGATGCGACGGCGGCCTATCACAACCCGGCGAACGTTGCGTTTACGACGAACATTCAGGTTGCGGCCGGTTTGACCTTCATCAATCCTTATTGCGATGTCGAGGTTGATCACCAGACGGCTGGCCGCATGAATCCGGGTTGGTTCACGGTTCCGACGTTCTACGCGACGATTCCGTTGCCGTTTGATCTGGCTTTCAGCTGGGGCAACTACACGGAGTACGGGCTGGGTTCGAAGTACGCCCGTCGTTGGGATCTCGCGGGTGACACGCAGCAGACGACGCTCAAGCAGATCACGCTGAACCCGATGCTGTCCTACAAGATCACCGACTGGTGGTCGGTTGCCGCGGGTCCGCGTTTCAGCTGGATTCAGTTCAAG
>CALZAJ010000037.1 GCA_945613785.1 uncultured Verrucomicrobiota bacterium
GTCACGACGGGCGCCGGGCTGTAGGCGCCCATGCCGCCCGTATTCGGACCCTTGTCGCCGTCGAAGATGCGCTTGTGGTCCTGCGAGCTCGGCAACAGCACCGCATTCTCGCCGTCGACCATCGCCAGGATCGAGCATTCCTCGCCATGGAGGAACTCCTCGAGAAGAACTTCGGCGCCGGCCGCGCCGAACTTGTTCGCCACGAGCATGTCGTCAATCGCGGCCTCGGCCTGTTCGGTCGTCTCGGCGACGATCACGCCCTTGCCGGCGGCCAGTCCGTCCGCCTTCACGACGACGGGAAGTCCGTAGCTCGGGAGCGCGGCCTTCGCCTTCGCGGCGTCCGTAAACGTCTCTGCCTTGCCGGTCGGCACGCCCGCGGCGTCCATGATCTCCTTCGCGAAACGCTTCGAGCCCTCCATGCGCGCACCGGCGGCAACCGGACCGAACGCGGGGATTCCGAGCGAGAGAAGCTGATCGACGAGGCCCTTCACCAGCGGCGCCTCGGGACCGACCACGACGAGGTCGGGATTGTTCTCGCGCGCCCACTTCGCGACGGCCTCGACGTCTTCCGCGCCGACGGCGACATTCGTCGCAATCGCCGCCGTTCCCGCATTGCCGGGCGCACAGAACAGCTCGTGCTTCTCGGCATCCTGCGCCAGACGCCAGGTGATCGCGTGTTCACGTCCGCCACTGCCAACAACCAGAATCTTCATTTTCAAATCTCCTTTCTCAGTTCTTGGGCACGTAGAGCTTCTGCCCGATGCGAAGCGAATCGGTCTTGAGATTGTTCAGATGACGGAGCTTCGGAACCGTCGTGTTGAACGCCTGGGCAATCAGCGAAAGCGTGTCACCCTGGACCACCTTGTACTCGCGCACCGGACTCTGAGGCACCGTAGGCTGGAGACGGGGCGGGGGCGGCGGCTGAGTCTTCGCCTGCGCGGCGAGCATCTCGGCCACCTTGCGGGTGATGTCGCGCATGAGGTCGTCACGCAGGCGGCCCATCTCGCGACGGACGCTGCCGATCTCCGCACGCAGGGCCTCGATCTCGTTCTTCATCGCACCGATCTCACCCTTCCCGCCCTCAATCCTGTTCAGCCGGTCGGACAGACCCTCAATGTTGGTCTGAAGGACGTCCACCTGCTCGCTGACGCGCATCATCTCATTATAGGCCTGCTGCTGTACGAACGCGTTGCGTCCGCCAGCCGGCGGCGGGGGCTCGGCGAAGGCCGCACAGGCCGCCAGAGCCATAACCACGAGAGCTGTTCCCTTGTTCATGTTCTCCATTCCTTCTTGTTCATTCACTGTCAACCGACGAGAAACCAAAGCCAGAGGAGCCCGACGACTCCAGCCGCCACGAGAAAGCGCGTGCGCTTCACGCTCGCCTCCTCCTGACGAATCGTCCGCCCAAACGTCCGCATGCCACCCCCCGAGAGGTAATGGATGAGCTTCCACCCGTACTTCTTCCCCGTGTGGGTCTCGCCCTTCGCCGCCAGGTTCGTCTCCAGCCGCCACGGCACGGACGACCGCGTGTACTCGTGGGCATCGGAAACGAGAGTTGTACGGACGCCACTCATCTTCAGGGAAGGACAATGACCTGTCCGTACTTAACCGAACCGTTCGGCGGAATCACCGCCTTGTTGGCCGCCTGGATCTCCTTCCAGGCCGACTTCCGCCCGTAGAAGCGAATCGCGATCAGTGAGAGCGTCTCGCCCTCCTGGACCGTATAGGTCGACGGACGCTCCTCATGCGGCGGCTCCTCCGCGGACTTGTCCTTCGCGCCCAGGGCGCGTCCGAGGTCCGTCAGCTTCATCCCCGTCGGCTGCGCATCCGCCGGACGCGCAGGCAGGATCGACGAACGCTCGTCCTCTTCGATGAGATCCTTGGCCGCTGCCAGGCCCGCGGCGAGACCTGCGGACGTGTCATCGTCGGTCGCCAGGTTGCGCACGGACACCTTCACACCGTCAGTCTCCTCGTCCTCCAGCAACGCCTTCGTCTCGATCGTCACGTTCTTCTTCCGCGGCTGGTCGTCTCCCAACGAAGGCAACATCCGACGGAGCGTGGCATTCTCGGAACGGAGGGCCTCGTTGCGCGTACGCAGCTCGGACAGCTCCTTGGTCGCCTCGGACAGCTTCTTCTCTGCAACCTCCAGCTCCTTGCGAGCCGTCTCGCTCTCGCGCGCCACCGCCTCATTGTCCGTCAAGTTGAGCTTCTTGGCCAACAGACGGGCCACCTCTTCCTCGCAGATCTCATACCGCGCCCGCGCCTGCTCGTTCTTGTCACTGTCGGACGCAAAGGTCATGAACTCGCGGAAGTTACAGAATGCGGACAGATAATCCTTCTGCTCCTGCTGCAGCGTCGCAAGGAGAAACCTCGCGCTGACGTTCGCGGGGTTCGCACGAATCGCGTCCTCAAGCTTGGCAACCGCGGCCTTGAGGTTTCCGGCCTTGTAGTCGGCCATCGCCTCCTGGTACTTCTGCTCGTTGCGCTCGGACTCGTAATCCTTGTTGCGGACGTAATCACACGCCGTCAGACTCATCAGAGTCATCAGCATCATCGTCCTCATCAGCATCTTCGTCATCCTCGTCCTCCTCGTCATCCTCATCGACGTCATCCTCGTCGGCGTCCTCATCGTCGGCGTCCTCATCGTCATCATCCTCTTCGTCGAATTCATCCGGCGTGTCGTCGATGAAGAAATCGTCGTCAGCGTCCCCGGCCTTTTCCTCGGCAGGAAGCAGCTCCTGCTGCTCGGGGACATCCTCCGCCGGCTTCTCCTGCGGCACCGCCTCAGAGACCTTCTCTTCGGCAGCCTTCGTCTCCTCTGCGGCCTGCCGCTCTTCGGCGGCCGTCTCGAGCTCCGTCTTCTCCGCGACCGGCTTCTTGTAGGCCGCGGCCTTCTCACGTGGATTCGAGCGCTGAAGCGTGGGATCGAGCTCGTTCAGCTGCTGCAGCGACGCAAGACCGAAATGCTCAAGGAAGAGCGGCGTCGTGCCGTAGAGGAACGGATGACCAGGCAGTTCGGACTTGCCGACGAGGCGGATCAGCTGAAGATCCATCAACGTCTTGATGTTCGCCGATACGTCCACACCACGGATCTCCTCGATCTCGCCCTTCGTGAGCGGCTGACGGTACGCGACGATCGCCAGCGTCTCCAGCGACGCACGGCCCAGACGGTTCGGACGGTCCAGCTTGAGCATCGCGCGCACGTAGCGCCCGCAGCTCGGCGCCGTCTGCAGACGGTACGTGCCGCCTGTGCAGACGAGCTTGAAGCCGCAACCGGCGACGTCCAGCGCCTTCTCGAGACCCTTCAGCGCCTCTTCGATCTCACGGTTCGTGCAGGTCTTGTAAACGTCCATCACCTCGGCATTCTCGCCCTCTTCGGGCTCAACGGCCTTGACGGACGAACGGAGGTCTCCCGCGGTCAGCGGAACCTCACTCGCAAAAAGCAGGGAGCCGATGATTTCCTGGAGGCTGCGCGGCAGCGGAATCTTGACGTCGTCACTCATAGTCTTCGGGTATCTCCAGAGGCTTGTCGTCCGGCTCCTCCTTCGAGGGCAGGATCGTGATTTCATGGAACGCGGCGTTCTGATAGACGATGACGCGATGCTGGCGGATGAGCTCCAGAAGCGCAAGGAAGGTCACGATGATCTCACCCTTCGGCGCGTCCTCGGCGAAGAGCGAGACAAACGCAACCTGCCCTTCCTTACGCGCACGGTCGAGCACGATGTCCATCTTCTCAGGCACCGAAAAGCGCGAGCCCTTCAGCTCCTCGTGCGGCAGCTCGTTCGCCCGCGCCAGCACCTCCTGGAACGCCGTCAGAAGGTCGTAGAGATCGAGGTTCGCGAGCGCGCCCTTCGCGTCCGCCGCAGTCTTCTCGAACTTAGGACGCCCCCCGCCGTAGTCGAAGCTGTTCGCCGTCAGCGCCTCCATCGTCTCGAGACGGATTGCCGCATCCTTGAACTTCTTGTACTCGATGAGCTGACGGACCAGGTCCAGACGCGGGTCGACCCACTCCTCCGTGCCATCCTCGTTCGACTGACGGCGATCGACCGGCAACAGCATGCGCGACTTGATCACCATCAGCGTCGCGGCCATCACCACGAACTCGCCCGCAATGTCGAGATTGAGCTCACGGGCCGCCTTGATGAACTTCATGTACTCCGTCGTGATGTGCTCGATCGGAATGTCGTAGATGTCGAGCTCCTCACGGCGGATCAGGTACAGCAACAGATCAAGCGGACCCTCGAACACGTCGAGGTTCACCTTGTATTCATCTGCGAATAGCTGTTCCTGGGCCATAGGGCGTGGGTTCGCGGCGTGGGATTAGAGGCCAACGGCGTGACGGACCTTCTCCATGATCGGAGCGGCCGCGGCACGGGCGCGCTTAGCGCCGTCCTGCAAGATGTCTTCCAGCGTCGCCGGATCCTTCACGAGCTCTTCGCGCTTCTCGCGGAAGGGATCGAAGAGACGCTTATAGGCCGCGAGAAGCGCCTTCTTGGCGTGTCCGTAGCCATAATTGCCCGCGCGGAAGTTCGCCGCCATCTCGGCCACCTCTTCCGGCGTCGCAAAAAGCTTGTAGAGCTCGTAGATCGAGTTGCCCTCGGGCTCCTTCGGCTCCTCCATCGTCTTGGAGTCCGTCACAATGCCCATGATCTTCTTCTTGGCCGACGGATCAAAGAGCTCGATCGTATTGTGATAGCTCTTGGACATCTTCTGACCGTCAAGGCCCGGAATCGTCGCGACCGTCTCGGGAATGTAGGCGTCCGGAAGCTTGAAGACCTCGCCATAGGCGTTGTTGAACTTCTGCGCAAGATCGCGCGTCACCTCAAGGTGCTGCTTCTGGTCCTTGCCCACGGGAACGAGATCGGCGTTCATGATCAGAATGTCCGCCGCCATCAGGACGGGATAGGCAAACAGACCATGCGTCGCATCAAGACCGTGCGCCAGCTTGTCCTTGTAGCTGTGGCAACGCTCCAAGAGACCCATCGGCGTCAGACACGAAAGATACCAAGCGAGCTCCTGAACCTCAGGAACATCGCTCTGACGATACATGATCGTCTTCTGCGTGTCGAGACCGCAGGCGAGATAGTCAAGCGCCACGTCACGCGTCGACTCACGAAGCGCAACGCCGTCGCGAACCGTCGTCATTGCGTGGAAATTCGCGATAAACATGAAGTTTTCGCCCTTCTCCTGAAGGTCGAACATCGACTTCATTGCACCAAAATAGTTACCCCAATGGAGCTTGCCAGAGGGCTGGATACCCGTCAAAATTCTCATAACCGCTATTATATCATAAAAGCGGCGGTAAATGCGGGAGAAATGACGGATAAACCGCCTTTCACGCGGTGAAGTCACCGCGCGACGAGAGACCCTTCGCCCATCACCTGCCGTCCGACTTGACCTCGGCCTCGAACGGACCGAGCGGAAGACCGGAATCGGCGTAGACCGTACCAAACCACGGCCGGTTGTAAAGATAACGGACCTTCATCGGCTTCTCCACGCCATCGGCCGCGAGGATGAGATCACGTCCTTCGCAGCGACCGTTCGTCTGCCACGGCTTCTTCTCCTTGGCGCCGTCGTTCACGTTGACCAGATAGGCCTTCTTCCATTCGCCGTCAGGCCCCGCGATCTCGAAACCGTAGTCCACGCCCCAGTCGGGCTGGTAGACATACCATCTCTTCGCATTGTTGAAGGACAGAATCAGACGCCCTTCCTCCGAACAGATCCCGCGCAGCGTCGGTGCGTCTGCGACAAGATCCTCGAACCCGTAGTCATGTCGGAGCGCCAGAGCCGCCAGACGCTTGCCGATCGTCCCCTTCTCGTTCGGATGGATGTCAGCAAGGTTCCCGACGTCAACCGTCGTCACCATCGCGGCGTTCGGCTCCTCCGCGGCGAACTTCGCCTGCGCCAGCTGAAGGCCCCACCACGGGATCTCATACGGGGCGAGCTGGACGAAGTACAGCTTGAGATCGGGATTCTCGAACTCCTTCGCCCATCCGTCATAGAGCGCGTGCATCTTCGCGCAATAGCGCTCCGACTCCCTGTGGTTGGAACACCCCTGATACCAGATGAAGCCACGCATCGTCATCGGACACCACGGCGCGACCATTTCGTTCCAGAGACACGAGGGCTGTTGATGCGGACGATCGACACCGCCTTTCTTGCAGCTGTCGTTCCACTCGGATTCGGGAATGAACTTCCAGTCGGCGACATCCTGCAGCTCGGGATGGTTCTCATAACCCGTCCGCGGCGTCCATGGGTCAATCTTCGTGCCGCCCCAATAAGAACCCACGATGCCAATCGGAATGTCAAGCGCCGAGTACAGCTCAAGCGCAAAATAGACGCCCAACGCGGAAAAACTCTTGCCCTTCGTCAGGTTCTCAGGCGTGAACGCCTGCCAGACGATCGGATAAGGCGCCGTCTTGCGCGGCTCGCCCGAGAACTTGTAGTCGGCGGCATAGGCGAAACGAACAAACGGCTTGCGTGTCATCTGGGCGACCAGACGCCCCTGACGGTCGCTGAAATGCGGATTGTCGCCAACCAGGGGAAGCTCCGTGTTGGACTGTCCGCAGCAATACCAGACCTCACCGACGAGAACATCGGAAATCGTCTGGGGAATCTTCGTCTCCTCGGACATCGCCGTGAGGATGCGCCCCTCCTTAGAGGCCGCCATCTTCGGCAGACGGACGCTCCACGCGCCCGCCTCGTCCGCCGTCGCCGTCACCTCGTTTCCGGCAAACATGACCCTCACCTTCTCACCGGCATCCGCCGTGCCCCAGACGGACACTTCGCGATCGCGTTGAAGAACCATACCGTCGGCAAACGGGCTCGCCAATCTGACCTCGGCCAACACGCCCGCGGAAAGCATCAGGAGCGCGGACGCCATCGTAATTGTGACAATCTTCATAAGTAAGATTATACCACAATAATATGCTATAATTCCCGCCATGTTTGAAGGGAATATCTTTGGGAAGCTCGATCAGCAGCTTCAGCACGCGATTACCGATGCCGGCTACAAGGTTCCGACGCCGATCCAGGAACAGGCCATGCCCTATCTGCTCGACGGCCGCGACCTCATCGGCTGCGCCCAGACGGGCACGGGCAAGACCGCCGCGTTCATGCTGCCGATTCTGAACCACCTCGTCAAGGTCCGTAAGCCGCGCCACATCGGTCATCCGCGCGCGCTCGTCCTCTCGCCGACCCGTGAACTCGCCGCCCAGACGGCCGAGAACGTCAAGAAGTACTCGAAGTACGTCAACCTGCCCTTCGCCTGCGTCTTCGGCGGCGTCTCCCAGTTCGGTCAGGTCAAGGACATCAAGAAAGGCGCCGAGACGGTCATTGCCTGTCCTGGCCGCCTCATCGACCTGATGACCCAGGGCATTCTCTTCCTCGACCAGGTCGAGTGCTTCGTCCTCGACGAGGCGGACCGCATGCTCGACATGGGCTTCCTGCCCGACATCAAGCGCATCATCTCAAAGCTTCCGAAGGCGCGCCAGTCGCTTTTCTTCAGCGCCACGATGTCCCCGCAGATCCGCAACCTCGCCGGCGAACTCGTCCGCGATCCCGCCATGGTCACGATCTCCCCTGAGACGCCGACCGTCGAAAAGATCAACCAGAAGGTCATGTTCGTCGAGAAGTCCCAGAAGGACGCCCTTCTCATCCATCTCCTGAAGACGCATCCCGAATGGACCAAGGTGATCGTCTTCACCAAGATGCGCCACGGCGCCGACCGCGTGAACAAGAAGCTCTTCCGCGAGCACATCCCGGGCGCGGCCATCCACTCCGACAAGACCCAGAATCAGCGCACGCGCGCACTCGAAGGTTTCCGCAAGGGCGAGGTCCGCGTGCTCGTGGCGACCGACATCGCCAGCCGCGGCATCGACGTCCCGGACGTCAGTTGTGTCGTCAACATGGAGCTCCCGCTTGAAACGGAGAGCTACGTTCACCGCATCGGCCGTACGGCCCGCGCCGGTGAATCCGGCGCAGCCATCAGTCTTGTCTCAGGCGACGAGCGTACACAGCTCAAGGCGATCGAGCGCTTCATCAAGAAGACGATCCCCGTCGACCGCGACCATCCTCTGCACGACGAATTTGCCGAGAAAAAGACCGGTAAGCAGAACGACGGACTCCCCCAGGCCCCCTGGGTGCATCCGGCCAACCGCAATCGCACCAACAAAAAGCGGAACGGACACAAATCCTTCCTCGGCCGCCGCCAGCCTGACTTCGGCCAGAAATAACCGCCCCTCAGTCCAGGTCCGTTGAGTGGGTTTCCTTTTCAGCGGGAGGGGGCGGAAGGACTGGCGCCGGAAGAGGTGGCGCCTTCGATGAGATCGAGGGCGAGGATGACGCCCGGCGGAAGGACGAGACCGTTGGGCGGAAGATCCGCCGCCTTGTCATCGGACAGGTCGCGAATGCCCTTCACCGACCAGGCGGGATTCAGCGCAAGCTCGGTTTCCGTCGGCTCCTTGTTCTCATTGACGAGAATCAGGACCGCACCTGCATCATCCTTCGCGGCCACCGCCAGGACTCCGGGAATGCCCGACACAGCCTTGACCGCCGTCATGCGCGACCCCAGTTCCGCGGCCACCTTGGCTCCGAACGCAGGCGTCACCGCCGAAATGGGGCCGAGTTCAGCCGAAGGATCGACCGTCACCTTCTCCGGTGCGGAGGGCTCGTCAAGGCCCTCGATCGGCGGCGGTACCGCCGTATCGATCTCGAGACTGCCGGCCGGCACAAGCGCATAGTAGACGACCGCCTCGTTCGCCGGCGAGATCGAGAGCGTAAAGGAGTAGGCGCCATCGGCATACGTTGCCTTCTCGCGACGAATCGGCGTGCCGTCATAGCGCAACGCAACGAGCTCAAGTCCCGCGACGTCACTCTTGAACGAAACCTCGGCCGAACCGCAGGCGATGAGATAGGGGAGCCGGCCCCAGTTCGCGACGCACCTCATGTTCGGCTGATCGAAGGCGAACTGGTTGTTGTACATGTTGGTGAGATGGAACAGCAGCACCTTCCTGGACTGACGGAGCTCGGAACCATCAAGCGACGTCGCCGTGACGACCTGATACCTCGTGACTGGCTTCACGGAGAGTCCGCCGGCGACAATGCCCTCCGGACCCTTCTCGCCCTTCGGATAGGCGACGATCGACTCCGTCCGCGGCGTCGCAACGGTCATGCGGCCCGCCTTGCTCCAGACGAGTTCACCCGTATCCGAAACGACGTCCGCCCCGCCCCACTGGACTTCCGGCGCCGACGTCAACGGCGTCCAGACGTTGCCGTTCATCAGGTTCTTGGCGATCGGATTCTTCTTGCCCGCAGCATAGACCTTGTCGTATTTGCGGCGAAGCGGATGCTTCGCGTCCACCAGCTGCGAACCGATGGCATGACGGTAACCGAGGGCCGTGAATCGCGCCGGGAACATGCCCGCCTTCCACATGTCGCCCATCACGCCGATCGCATCGCTGCGGGTGACCGCATAGCAGTGCAGTTCCTTCGCGGGCTGCACATCCTGACGGCGGAAGAGCAGGACGTTGATCTTGTCCGACACCTGGTTGAGCGGATCGCTCGCGATGTCGAACCAGCTGCTACCGCTCATCGGCATCTGCGACTTCACGTTCTTGGTGTTATGGCTCCAGGCGAAACGATAGGTCGCATCCCAATCCTGGAACGCCGAGTAGGCGCCCATCACCGTGCCCGACTCCGCGCGGAACTGGTTCGGCATGCAGAACTGCCATTCGGTGATCGCCATCGGACGTCCGGGGATGCGCGTCGGCGCCTTGATCATCGGAATCGCATAGCAGGGGTGCCCCTTCAGATTGGAGGTCTGATTCCACTGCGTGTAACCGTCACCCGACTGCGGATGGTCCGCATAACCATGGTTGTCCACCATCGTCAGTTCCTCACGCTCATAGACGGAGAACTTGAGGTCCCACCAGTTGACGCCCGAGACGAAGCCCTTGTAGCCGAGCTTGTTGTTGAGGTAGTCGACGTACTTGCGCTGAATGCCCGAGCCCTTCTCGATCAGGAAGTCATACCAAAGCTCATTACTCGGCGAGCAACCGTTGAGCTCAAACTCCAGCGCGTTCTTCTCCTTCCAGAGCGCGAACTGCTCCTCGAACATCGGACTCGAGCGCTTCTCCTTGATCTGTCCGTTGGCCGGCACGTGACCGCAGATCGACATCAGCGTATCCTCGTTGTCGCCGACGACGAACGCCAGGGCCGGATCGTCCTTCCACGTGAGTCCCGTGTAAGGATTGACGTGGTTCATCAGCTTCTCGGGGAAACGGGCCCAGACGTCAAACGCCTCGTCGAAGAGCGCGAGATAGCTCTTGAACTGACCGAACCCGAGCGGCTTCTTGAGCTTGAGCCCCGGCATCTCCTTGTTGTTGACGCGGCGCATCTGATAGAAGTCGGTCGTCACGTACATGCCCTCGCGCTTGAAGGCCGCAAAGGTGTAGTCGAGACGATCGAGCATCTTCGCGTCAACGGCGCTCGACCAGCAGCCGTTCCAGCCGCCGGACATCAGCAGGACGTCGGTGTGGTGAAGGCGGACGGAGTTGTAGCCCATGCGGCGGAACTGCGCCGCGAGACGGTCGACCGTCTCCTTATCCATGAAATTCACGTCGAAGTTCAGGTTCGCACCGACGAGGCGGACGCGCTCACCCGACTTCTCGCCGATGAGATGTCCGTTCTTGTCCGCAATCAGCCGTCCGTGACGCGCACCCGCCGGACGGTCCGCCGGCAGGATGTTCGAGAAGTCGACCAGCGACCCCTC
>CALZAJ010000038.1 GCA_945613785.1 uncultured Verrucomicrobiota bacterium
GCCTTCGCGCGGTCGAGCGTGATGCCACCGGAAGCCTCGGTCTTCGAGATGCCCTTACAGAGCTTCACGCATTTCTTCATGTCCGCGATCGACATGTTGTCAAGCATGATCCACTCGGGCTTCGCCTTGAGCGCGCTCGCGCATTGCTCGAGCGATTCGACCTCGACTTCAACCGCGAGCTTCGGGAACTTCTTGCGCGCCGCAATCACGGCTTCGTCGAGATTCAGCTCGTGGTCATTCCAGATCTTGCGATGGTTGTCCTTCATCAGGACGCGATCGTACATGCCCATGCGGTGGTTCGTGCCGCCGCCGCAGGTGACAGCGTACTTCTCGAAGACGCGCAGACCCGGCGTGGTCTTGCGGGTGTCGAGGATGAGCGTACCGTACTTCTTCGTCGCGTCAACAAACTGCTTCGCGAGCGACGCCGTCGCACAGAGGCGCTGCATGAAATTGAGAGCCGTGCGCTCGGCCGCCAGAATCGAACGGGCCTTGCCACGGAACGTGAGGATCGTTTCCTTCGGTTTGACGACGGACCCGTCGGGCTTGAGAATCGTGACCTTGATCTTCGGGTCAACCATCTTCATCACGGCCTTCGCGACCGTCGCGCCCGCGACGACGCAACCCGTGCCCTTCGAGTAAATCTCACCCGTGGCAATCGCCTCGGGATTGACGAGTGCTTCACTCGTGGCATCACACCATTTCGTCTTGCGCGCGTCGGCAACGTCGGCAAGATCTTCGTCAAGGGCAAGCCGCACCGCGGCCTTGGCCCGGGAAGAGAGCATCACGTCTTTCATGGAGAAAGCTCCTTAAGCCGGCATCAGGAACAGCCAGTGGAACAGCATGACCAAAGTCAGTGAGCCGACAAGCGCCAACGCAATGAAACCCGCGATCAGGGCGCACAAGGCGGCCTTCCGGCTGACGGTCTTCACGCCCGCGTTAGCGGACGAACCAGCACCTCCGGCATCGAGCCTAAAGCGATCTGCGATGGCGGCACCACCAGCGGCATCTCCGCCTTTCTTGATGGTCATCGTCTTTGACTTTTTGATTTTCATATTGCTATTATAGCACGGATTCGCGGCGAAAATCAAGCCATACGGCGAGAGGCCGCCATGGACATCGTCACGGCCAGAAGGACGGCCAAAACGCCCCCGAGGAGGAAGAAATTGAAGTGTTCTTCCCACTCATCCCATTTTTCCGCGGCAATTTGGGTCTTCTCCAGCTTGTCGATCTCCTCCAAGGCCTTGGAGAGAGAATCCGTGTCGTCCACGCCATAGTAGGAACCGCCCGTCTTCTGCGCGATGGACTTGAGCTGGCCTTCATCGAAAGCGAGATTGACATATCCGACCGACCGACGCCCGAACATGTCCTGTCCGAAGATCGGCGTCCGCCGCGACTTCGTGCCGACGCCGATCGCATAGACGCGAATCCCCAACTTGGCCGCCGCCGCGGCCGCCTCGTCTGGCTGGACCACGCCCGTGTTATTCAGTCCGTCGGACAACAGAATCACGACCTTGCTCTTCGGCTGGGCGTTCTTGAGCGCCAGGACGGCCGTCGCCAATCCGTCGCCAATGGCCGTCCGCGACTCACCCTCATCGCCGATCTGACGTCCCTGGGCGTCGACCTCGATCTGGGGGATGGAGACTTCCTTCAACACCTCCAGCAACGCCGGATGATCCGCCGTCAGGGGCGACTGGGTCGAGGCGTAGGTGCCGAAGGTCACCAGTCCGATCAGATCGTCCGGACGACGTTCGACGAATTCCGCAAAGAGCTTCTTCACAATGGCCAGACGCGTCGTCTTGTCCGAGAACTTCTCGCCAGGCGGCGTGAGGTCCAGGGCTTCCATGGAACCTGAGACGTCGACCGTCATGGCGATGGCGATCGCATCGACGCTCCGTGTCTCGTGCGCGAGCGGTGTGCGCGGACGCGCCGCGGCGACGACCAGCATTGCCAGACCCGCCAGCAGCACGAATGGCGTCAGCGCCGCAATCTGCGCACGAATACCCGCCGCACGGGACGGCAGACGCGCGACCGCCGAGAAACGGATGCCCGACTTGCGTCCGACCCGCAACAGACGCCAGGCCGCAACCAGGAGCGGAAGGAAGAGAAGGAACATCCAAGGAACGGCAAACTTCATTTCACGGCCTCCTTGCTGTCCCCCTCGAGATAGTCACGGGCACTCGCCGTCGCGGAATCCGCCATCTCAGGCGTCGCCTCGACACCGGCGAACTTGACCATGTCCGCGGACTCGAGAAACGCCCGCAGCTCGTCCGACGGCTTCGCCTCGCGGAGAAACTCCTCCGTCGTCAGGTGCGGCGCACGGATGCCGTACTTGCGCTGGATGTAGCGACGCACGACCATCGTCAGCTCCACGTAGAAGTCCTTGTAGCGTCCGCGTCCCGGCAAGCCCTTCTTCAACAGCCGGTCCAGCTCGACCCAGGCGCGCTCGATCGGACTCATCATGTGCTCACGGACGGAACGGAGGATGTAACGCACGAGCAGGACAAGCGCCCAACCCGCCACACCGAGACCGGCCAGGCCGAGCAACAGCAGGAACCAATGGTCCTTCGCAAAGCGGAGATAGGGGGACAGCAGACCGAAGACATCCTTCTCGAGGTCGACTTCAATTCCGCCCGTCACCGGTTCGCGTTCGGCGGGAGGCGCGAAACGGATCGGACCGAACCACTGGTCGCCGATCACGAACGGACGGATCCGATACTCCTTCTCGCAGGGTTTCGGCACGAGCTTCCAGGTGACGGACTGCACGACCGAGCCGGACTTGTTCGTCACCGGACTTTCGGCGAAGTCCTCCGCCTGGCTGAAACCGACCGCGCGCGAGGCGAGATCGGGCAAATCCGCGCGAACGCCACGGGGACTCGTGACGTCCATCGTCAGGATCACGCTGCGTCCAGGATCAATCGCCTCGCGTTCGGACTCAACCGAAACCGCGATGCCGCCCTTCTGCTGCGTGAGCAACGCAAATGCTAGCACTATTCCGAACATCATCCTCTCATCACCCCATTCACCCAAACACCCATTCACCCAAACCTCCCTACCGCTTCCTCGCCCTTCGCTTGAAGAGCGCGCGGACGTCGTCGATGTACGGACGATCCGTCGACAGCGCGAGCGAGTCAATGCCGGTCTTCGCGAGGAAGCGACGGAGCTCCTCCGCCTCCTCGGATGCCGTCTGCGCGAAAGACCGACGGACCGCAGCACTCGACGTATCCACCAGGACGAGTTCGCCCGTCTCGGGATCTTCAAGCTCGACCAGTCCGACGTCGGGCAATTCCGACTCGGCGGGATCCGACACGGAGACGCAGACGAGATCATGGTGGTGGGCAGTCGCCCGCAGCATCCGGTCGCACGCGCCGCGGCCCAGGAAGTCCGAGACCAGGAAGACGACGGCGCGGCGCTTCTGCACGCCGTTGAGATACTTGAGCGCGCCGGCGATGTCCGTACCGCCCTCGGCATCCTCGGAGGCCGCGAGCACCTCGCGCGCCAGACGCATCACCGAGTCGCGTCCCTTGCGCGGCGGGATGTACTTCACAATCCGATCGGAGAAGAGGATGAGCCCGACCTTGTCCTGGTTGCGGATCGCCGTCAGCGCCAGGAGCGCCGTCACTTCCGCGGCCAGGTCGGCCTTGGTGCGTCCGCGGCTACCGTAGCTCTGGGAGCCCGAGACGTCCACCATGAAGAGAATCGTCAGCTCGCGCTCTTCGCTGTACCGCTTGATGTACGGGACGCCCGTGCGGGCGGTGACGTTCCAGTCGATGGAACGGACATCATCGCCGACGGTGTACGGACGCACCTCGTCGAACTCGACGCCCTGGCCCTTGAACGTCGAATGATAATCGCCACTCAGCTGGTCGTCGATCAGCTTGTTGGTGAGGATTCTGATTTTCCCCACCTTGGCCATCAGCTCTTTGACGTCAATCGCCATTACGGAACGGGAACTTCGTTCAAGATCTTGTCGATGAGGCCATCCGCCGTGATGCCTTCCGCTTCGGCCTCGTAGGTGAGGAGGATGCGGTGACGGAGGACGTCGTGCACGACTTCCTTCACGTCCTGCGGCGTCGCATAGGCGCGTCCGTGCAGGAGCGCATTGCCACGGGCGGCGAGGTTGAGCGCCAGGGTCGCACGCGGCGAGGCGCCGTTCTGGATGTAGGCGTCGGCC
Organism: uncultured Verrucomicrobiota bacterium; assembly: GCA_945613785.1. Lineage (GTDB taxonomy): Bacteria > Verrucomicrobiota > Kiritimatiellia > RFP12 > UBA1067 > UBA1067. The sequence continues at coordinate 4,172 of CALZAJ010000038.1, forward strand.
TCGCGCGTCTTGAAGACGATCTCGAGAATGTAGTCGCCCACCTTCTCGTCACAATAGACCTGCTTGAGCGATTCACGAAGCGCCGCGATGTCCTCGGGCGTGCAGATCGTCTTCGCCTCGGGCTTCTCGGCGTTCTCCGCGAAGCGCTGCATGATGCGACGCTCGTCAGCCTTCGTGGGCGTCTCGACGAGGCACTTGAACATGAAGCGGTCCACCTGCGCCTCCGGCAGCGGATACGTGCCCTCCTGCTCGATCGGGTTCTGCGTCGCCAGGACGAGGAACGGCTTCGGCAGGCGATAGGTCTCGTCGCCGATCGTCACCTGCTTCTCCTGCATTGATTCGAGCAGCGCGGACTGCACCTTCGCCGGCGCGCGGTTGATTTCGTCCGCCAGGAGGAGGTTGGTGAAGACGGGGCCCTTCTTCGGCGTGAACTCGCCGGTCTTCGGAGAGTACACGAGCGTGCCGACGACATCGGCCGGCAACAGGTCAGGCGTGAAGGAGATGCGCTTGAAGTCAAGGCCGAGGACCTTCGCCAGCGTATTGCACGAGAGCGTCTTCGCGAGGCCGGGAACGCCCTCGAGGAGGATGTGTCCGTCCGTCACCAGCGCCAGGACGAGACGGTCGACCAGCTTTTCCTGTCCGACGATGACCTTGCCCACTTCCTCCCGGATGCGCGCGACCAGTTCCTTCTGCGCGGCAATGCGGTTCGTTGCTTCCTTGAGATCCATGCTTACTGCTCTCCTTTCATAAATTCCCTGACCATCTCCTTGACGGTGTTCCACTTCACCTGCTGGAGACGCTTCAGATCCATTGAAATCTTCACCCGGCGGAAGTCCACCTCCGCCCCGCCGTCCGCCGGCAGCGAGCCGCGCGCGCGCTTGAGCCAGTCGATCCAGAGCAGACGGACGAAGTCCTGGAGGATCTCCGTCGGCTGCAGGCCGCACGCCTGAATCTTCCCGGCCTCGAGCAGGACCGCATCCAGCCACGGTTGCTCAGCGGACGACAGCGTCTCGGCGAACGCGGCGAAACGATCATCGCCGGCCGCCACCTCTTCGCGCCAGGCGACGACGAAACGCGCGGTGAAATCGTGAGAAAAGACCTTCGCCGGCAGGAACTCACCGACCATGCCGTCCAGCTCCTGCGCATACTCGTTCGCCATCAGGAACTCCATCAGCGCCCGCTCGCGCGCCGGCGGCGGCTCCACACTCTGCTCAGGGACCCCGGCGACCGGTTCGTCCATCGACTCACCCGCCTCGAAGGGATCGGACTCCCAGACCGGCTCCTCGTTTCGCACGGGGGACGGCTCGGACGGCGCGGGCTTCGTCCGCGCCAGCTCGTCGTTCAGCGCCACGGACGGGATGCCGAGCAGCTTCGACGCCTCACCCACCAGACTCGCGCGGAGAATGGCCGACGGACAGGCCGCAAGGGTCGTCAGGACGGCCTTCGAGACGCGCGCCACCGCATCGATCGACTCGGGATTCTTCTCCTTGGCGCGCTCGATCCGGCACTGGAAGCTCACGATGGACTCCGCCCGGTCGATCCGCGCCTGGAGCTCGTCGGCCGAATGCTTGCGCAGGAAGGAATCGGGATCGTCCCCATCGGGCAGACTCACGACCCTGACGGGCATCTCCATCGCCAGCAGCATCCCCGCGACCTTGATCGTCGCCTTATGCCCCGCCCCGTCGTCATCATACATCAGCACCGCCGAATCGGCCACGCGCTTGATCATCTTCGCGTGCTCCTCGGTGAAGGCCGTACCCTGGGAGGCGACGGCCGTCGTAAAGCCGTTGATGTGCAGACGGATCGTGTCGATCTGACCTTCGCAGCAGATGACCTCGCGATGCGGCGAGTTCGCGATGTTGCGCGCCGCGCGATCGAAACCGAAGAGGACGTTCGACTTCTTGAAGATCAGCGTCTCCGGCGAATTGACGTACTTGCCCGAGTTCTTCTTCTCGACCAGCTGACGCCCCGAGAAGGCGACGACGCGCCCCTGCTTGTCCTTGATCGAGAACATGAGTCGCCCGCCGAACCGATGGTAGCCACGGTCCCCGGGACGCGTCCCGCGCTTGATGACACCGGCCAGCTCCAGCTCCTCCTCGGTGTACTGTCGCTTCTCCGCCCACTTCAGGATTGGCGCGACCCCCTCGGGAGCATAGCCGATCAGAAAATCGTCCTGCACCTCCTTGCCGAGGTTGCGCTTCGCCAGGTACTCGACCGCCAGCTTGCCCGACGAGTGACTCAGACAGCGGTTGTAGAACTGCGCGAGCTCGAGCATCAGCGTATAAAGGCGCTTGCGCTTGCCGGCCGTCGGATCTTCCTTCTCCTCGATCTTGATGCCACATTGGTCCGCCAGCTTCTTGGCGGCCTCGACGAAGGTCAACCCGTCCATCTTCTGGACGAACTTGATGGCATCCCCCGACTCGCCACAGCCGAAGCAGTGATAGAAGCCGCGGTTCGGGTTGATGTTGAAACTGGGGGTCTTCTCGTGGTGGAACGGACAGCACGCCTTCATCGAAGAACCCGCGTGCTTCACCTGAATGCCATAGGAGGAGATCAATTCGGCCAAGTCTACGCGCGCCTTGATTTCCTCAATTACGGATTCTGTGATTCCCACTGCCATGTGTCTGGAATATTATACCATACCACGGAAGAAATCACCGCAGACGATTAATTTCCTTAACAAAGTCTTTATCGTCGGTCCGAACCTCGATTTTGTCCGAATGACCGAGATATTTGGCCATTCTGAAGAAATCAACGATAAAACGGTCGGCACGATGGGGGCCTGTCCCCCCTGTATAAGAAATGCGGAGACGGCCCTCGTTCCGGACATTCTCCTTCGGTCCGTCAAAGACGATCCAAACCAGGTCCTGGGGTCTGTCCCCCAGGTGCTGACGCGCCTGGGCGATCAGCTCCTCGGGATTCCTGGCAACCTTCTGAGCGCCGAGAATCTGGTTCCAACCGTCGATAATGACCAGTTTCCCCTCTGGGGACAGACCCCGAAGGTCCTCGGCCGCAATCAGCGCCAAATCGAAATGGTTCTTGAGCGACTGATTCTCGTCGTGCAGGCGGGCGTTCTCCGCCTTCAGCTTCTCAAGCTCTGTCTTGAGCTCACGGAGATGCGCGACGCGCGAGCCGAGGATGATATCTTGTGCGCTCACTTCTTGTAGCACGTGAAGATGTCCGCCACGTAATCCTTCGCCAGCTTCGGCGAGACGAGACTGACGACCGGGGCGACAATGAAGCCGCCCAGCATCGCCGCGGCGCCGCAGTCGATCGGATTCATGAACGGCTTGCCGCAGAACATGCCCGAAAGCATGTTGGCGACGGTGAGTCCGACACCCCAGACGAAGCAGGCCCAGACGGACGCCTTGGTGACGCCCTTCCAGTAGAGTCCGAGCATGAACGGCGCGAGGAAGGCACCCGCGAGCGCGCCCCAGGAGATGCCCATCAGCTGCGCGATGAAGTGCGGCGGCTTGAGCGCGATCATCAGGGAGATGACGATGAAGAAGACGATCAGCACGCGCATGACGACCACCTTGCGACGCTCGATCTTCGCGGCGACCGTGTCGTCCATCTCGCCGGACTTCACTTCGTCCGCCTCGGACTTCTTGTCTCGGTAGATGAGGTCGAGCGTCATCGTCGAGCTCGAGGTCAGGACAAGCGAGGCCAAGGTCGACATCGAGGCGGAGAGGACGAGCAGCATGACGAGCGCCATCAACACCTCGGGGAGGTTGGCGAGCATCTGCGGGATGATCGTGTCGAACGCAAGCTTGCCGTTCGGCAGCATCGGCGGCGTGTCGAAGAGACGCCCGAAGCCGCCGATGAAGTAGCAGCCGCCGGCGACGACGAGCGCGAAAATCGTCGATATGACCGTCCCGCGGCGAACCGCCGACTCGTCGGTGATCGAGTAGAACTTGCCAACCATCTGCGGAAGGCCCCAGGTGCCAAGCGAAGTCAGGATCACGACGCCGACGAGGCTCTTCACGTCCGGACCGAACCAGGTCGCGAACTGTCCGCAGGCCGCCGGATCCTTATCCGAAGCGACCTCCGCGAGCTTGGCGACCGCCGCGGAGAATCCGCCCTGGTTGTTGAGAACGACGAAAATCACCGCCGTGATGCCGAAGAGCATGATGATGCCCTGGATGAAATCGTTGATCGCCGTGGCCTTGTAGCCGCCGAGGATGACGTAGAGCGCCGTGAGAACAGCCATCAGCGTCGCCCAGAACTCATACGGAAGCGCCGAACCGAAACCGAGCTCGAAGAGCTTCGAGATGCCCATGTAGACGCCTGCCGTGTAGGGAATGAGGAAGATGAAGGCAATGATCGAGGCAACGACACGGAGACCCTCCGAGTCATAGCGCGTGCCGAAGAAGTCGGGCATCGTGCGGGACTGGATGTGCTGGGTCATCAGGCGCGTCCGCCGCGCCAGGACCATCCAGGCGAGCATGGAGCCGATGATGGCGTTGCCGACGCCGATCCAGGTCGACGACAGACCGAACTTCCAGCCGAACTGACCCGCATAGCCGACGAACACGACGGCCGAGAAGTAGCTGGTGCCGTAGGCGAAGGCCGTGAGCCAAGGCCCCACGTTGCGTCCGCCGAGGACGAACCCGTCCACCGAACGGGAGTGCTTGCGACTATAGACACCAATTCCGACCATGACGGCCAGAAACAACAACGTGAGGGCGATTTTGACCATGATGCGTAATTATACCCGCAGATGCGGATTGCAGTCAATTCCGATTGCGACCCGTTTCGACCGACGCGGAAAGGACGATGAAGACCGTGCCGATCCACTGCAGGAGGGTCGCCTGTTCGCCGAGGAACACGAGAGCGAGCGCCACCGCCGCCACCGGCGTAAAATAGGCACTGACGCCGAGGACGGACATCGGCAGGTATTTCTGGGCCGCATTCCAGGTCCAGAACGCCAGGAGCGTCGAGAAGAACCCAAGGACCGTCACGAGCGACCAGGCGGACACGGTCGTCGGCCAGGCGAAACCGCCGAACGGCATGAAAACACCGATGACCGCGGCGCCGATCAGCATCGTCCAGGTCGTGAAGGTGAAGGATCCGAGCCGCTGGATCTGCTCGCGTCCATAAACCGTATAGACGCCCCACGTCGCCGCGGCGAGCAAGACGAAGACGTCGCCGAGCGAATAGGCCTCCAACGCCAGTCCGTCCGCACTGACGATCTGAATGACCAACAGCGCGCCGACGAGTCCGCAGACGAGACCGAAGATCTCGCGCTGTTCGATTCGCCGCGACTTGAACGCCGCGACGGCAAAGATCATCAACGGCGTCAGCGCATCCGCCATCGAGGCATTCGCCGCACTCACGCGGGCACAGCCCATGAAGACGCACCAGGCCATGATGCAGGTTCCGATCGGACCCAACCAGGCGAAACGACACCAGTCCGCGGCCGTCGGCGCGAAAAGCCGAGCGCGTCCGCGATGCGTCAGGCAGCCGACCGCGAACATGGCGAGCCCGGCGACCGTGAATCGGAGGAAGGCAAGGACCTCGGGCGACACGCCGCAGTCCTTCGTGAGCGCGGCACCGACCACGAAAGTCGAGGCGAAACCGACGACGGACAGCGCGGCAAGGAGAAGCCCGAGCAACGTCCGCGCAGAATAGACGAAGCTCATTTGCGCAACTTGACCTTTTGGTTGACCCAGAGCTTGTTCATCGCGTTGAGACTCTTGCCGTTCAGCTTGGCAAGCTTCTGAGGCGTCGTATTGTACAAGGCGGCGATCTTCGTCAGCGTCTCGCCTTGCCGCACGACGTGATAAGCCGGCATTTCCTGGGCCCCGTCCTCGGATTCGTCGACGGCCGGTTTCGGAAGCGGACGGACAGCCGGCGGCTGCTCCGGGGGACGGACCGGCGTCACAGTCGCCTTCACAGGCTCGACCGTCGTCCCGGCGGGGGGCTTCAGTTCGTCAGCGGACTTCTCGACCGGTTTCTTCTCCGAAGGAGTCTCAATCGTCTCGACCTCGTCTTCTTCGACCTCGTCGGACTCAAGGGCGGGACTGCCACCGCTCAACGACATGAAAACGCCAATGACCGCCGCATGCAGGAGCAGACTGGCACCATAGGAAATGACCTTGTTCGTGAATTTGTCGTCGGATTCTGTCATGGAAATTCAGGTAGATCCCCTCTGGACCATATTCTAGCACCTTCACTTCATCCGTGCAACTTGAGGATGCGCTGGTTCGAGCTGCCGCGGAACTGGAGGGATATGTCCTTGAGCTCTTCGACGAAAGGTCCGTCGACCAGCACGTCGACCATCGACAGAATCTCGTCCGTCACCTCGGTCCGCCAGTAGCGGTGCGGCGTCGAATACTCGAAGCCGATCGCATCGCCCGAGCTCGGCAGAAGGTCGAGTTCAAGCACGCAGCCCGTGTAGACCCAAAGCGTGCGGGTCGCGCCGAACTTCTCGCGGAAGCGACGAAGGAACCCGATGAGTCCGCGCTGATTCGCCGGCTCCATCGGCTCGCCGCCCAGCAAGGTGAGCCCCGTGATGTAAGGCGATTCAAGTGCCTTGAGCAGCTCATCCTCGACTTCCCGCGTGAACGGCTTGCC
>CALZAJ010000039.1 GCA_945613785.1 uncultured Verrucomicrobiota bacterium
AATCCGAGCAGGGTTCGCCAAGCTCCGCGCACTTCCGCTCGCCGCGCGATCATCAGTCCCGCCACTGCCGCAGCAATCGCCGGCAGTGCTAGGTCTCCTAATTTCAGCGAGATGATCTGTCCGGTGATGGTGGTTCCGACATTCGCGCCGAAAATGACGCCGATCGCTTGGCGTAGCGACAAAAGTCCAGCATTGACGAAGCCAACGGTCATCACGCTTGTTGCCGATGAACTTTGGATGAGCGCGGTCACTGCCGCGCCGGCGACGATAGCCAGTAGTCGGTTGCGCGTCATATAGTTGAGCGCGCCCTTGAGTTTGGCTCCGGCCGTTTCCTTCAGGCCGTCGCTCATCAGCCCCATGCCATAGATGAAAAGCGCTAACGCTCCCAATACCGAGGTTAAAAGCTTGATTCCTTCGCTCATGTTGTTGCCCTTTGCTTGCGGTTCGTTCCGGAATGGTTCGCTCCTGCGAGTTTTCCTGCAGCGAAAGATATTTTCGCAGAATTGTGTTAGCCGACGATTATGATTGTGTTATGATTGTGTTAAGATAGGTCGGGGCTGTCAGCGATTGGCAGAGTGCTTGGGGTGGCGAAGGGGTGACTGAATACCACTAATTTAAGTCGCTTCCGGCGCTTGATGAAGCCTATGGTCGCCTTTGTCGGCCGCTCCGAGGGTCAGACTTGATTGCCACAGTAAATTACCACAGTCGGCATTTGACCTCAGAGCGGCGCCACCCTCCTGATCCGCTCAACCCCTGCCTTTGTGAGCGCGTATTTCTGACGCGGCGAATTCGGATGATCCGGATCCGTGCGGACGATCAGCCCCGCTGACCCTTCCCCGCCCCGGAGGTGGAGCTTCCAGCTCCGCCGCATACGGTCATGCTATGCGGAAAGGTGGCGGCGGCTCCACGCGCCGCTGCGGAATCGCAGGAAGAGCGCTGTCGAGAGAACTGCGAAGAATGCCGGCATCGTCCACCAGAGCGCGAGAATCGAGCGGTGAAACGCGGCGACGGCAAGTACCGCTGGCATCCAGAGGCAGATGTCGCAGCCGAGCTTCGCGCCCATGACGAACCTGACGTCGCCTACGCCGCGCAAGGCCCCCTCGAACACCATGCCGATACCTTCCCCAATCTCGCGCACGAGCATTATGAGAAACAGCATGCGCACGGAAGCACGCCACGCCTCCGCGGTGAACTCCACGTCCTGAGGGAGGAACACGTCCGCAACCACGTCGGAGAGCGGCAGCAGAACGCAGTAGACGGCCGCAAGCAAGCCAAGGCAAAGGAACACTCCCGTCCGGACGGTGCGCCTCACCGCCTCCGTATCGTTCGCGCCGTGCCTCCTGCCGGACACTATGCAGACGCCGTCCGAAAGCGCGCACATCACGCAGTAGAAGAGGTTGTTGACGGCGAACACGACGTTGGCCGAGCCCGCTCCAAGCGCGTCAAAACGTCCGAGGACAAGAGTAAAGACAGTGAATGCGACGCAGGAGGCGAACGCCGTCATTCCGTTGAACGCGCCCGTTCGCAGGATTTTCCACATAAGCGGGAAGTCCGGCCTCAGTGCTCCGTCGCGTCCATGCGCGCGGACGAGCGCGTCGCGGCATACCGCCGCGCCCTGCAGCGCGGCGATGGATGCAAGCGAGATGACGCCCGCGATCGCGGCGCCCGCGTTGCCCATCGCGGGGACAGGGCCCCAGCCGTCTATGAATAGCGGGCTCAGGGCGATATTGACGAGAACGCCGACCACGCCGCAGACCGAGACCCACCCGGTGCGTCCCTGGCCGGTGAGGAGTCCGGCAAGAACGCCGCTCAGGATCGTGAAGAATCCGCCGGGGACGTAGATTGCGATATACGCTTTCTCCCCCGCGGCGACTTCCGGCGCATGCGCCGCGACGTCGACAAGCGCGAACGCAGCAAACGCGAGGAGCACGAGGAGCGGAATCGAGAGGACCGAAAGCCACACGCCCTGCGCGAACGCCCTGACCGCGTCGCGTCCGCGTCCGGCTCCGTGGAACTGCGCGACGTATACGGAGGTGTAGCCGATTGCCGCCGAAAGGAGGCAGACGAACATGACGGAGACCATTGACGCCGAAAGGGAAGCCTGCAGCGCGGCGCATCCTCTCTGGGAAAGGAGGAAACGCTCCCAGATGCTGTTCGCCGCGTAGACAAGCTGCATGGCGGCAAGCGGTAGGACGACCTTAAGCGTCTCCGCAAAGCCACCACCCGGCGCCACATCTCTATTTTCGTCAGACATCGTCAACACTATAATAAGGTATTTTAGCACTGATTCGGCGTCAAAATCAATGCAGTTAAGTGGATTGCACTGCATCTGACCCAAGGAGGTGGAGCTTCCAGCTCCGCCTATCGTGGCGCACCGAGACGGTGCACCTCCTTGGGTTGGCAACTTATTTCCGCTTGGCGGACTTCTCGACGTAGACCTGGTTGTCGCCGACCGGCGTGTGGCCGTGGCGCGAGCCCTGCACCCAGGTGATCGACTTAGGTGCCTTGATTGCGTTGTAAAAGAGCGCGAGGCCCGACGGCGGACAGGTGTAGTCGCCGAGTCCCGCGCGCGAAATCTCCACGCGACACTTCGCGCGGGCGATATGGCTCACGGCGTCGTAGTAGCCGAGACCCGGCGCCCAGGCGATGTGCCACGGACCGCGTATGCGCTTCCCATCGACGAAGCCCCAGTTGCAGCCCCAGGTGATGAAGGGACGCGCCAGCGTGACGTCCTTATCGAGTCCCGCCGCCCAGCTCGTCTGGAGTCCCCCCTGGCTGCCGCCTTCGACGATCAGGTCCTTGCCGTTCCACTCGACGCGCGTCTTCACGAACTCGAGCGCGCGCAGGACGCGTAGCGCCATCCCGTGGAAATAAGCGGTATCCGGATCGGCGTTCTCCTCCTTCGAAAACGCATACTGCTGTCCCTTCGGCGAGATCTTCGAGAAGAAGTCGTTGTAGTAGCCGCGCTGTTTGCCGAGATCATAGCCGTGGGCGTTGACGTCGAAATAGATCTCGCCCTTCTTCATCGGCCAGTCCGGCGGCTGCTGGACACCGGTACCATACCCCTGGAAATGGATCCGCGCGACGCAGCTCTTCGCCTTGGCGTCCGCCGGCACCATCAGATACCCGGTGACGGGACGCGGCCCCGCACAGTCGACGGTGACGGCATAGACCTTGGTCTCGGCGGTCGAACGGACCTCCTTGACGTCCGCCTTGAGCGGAACCTTCTTCAACTCGGCCTTCTGCTTCGTCCAGTAGGCGTCGAAATCCTTCGGCTCGGGCTTCTCGAGGGCGATCTTATCCACATCCGCACCCGCGCCGCCGTCGAAGAAGACGCTGTTATCGTTATCCCAGCCCTCATTGCCCGGGGTACGCCCGCCCCTTTGGACCCAATGCCCGCCGCCACCGGCGACGATATGAGCCTGGAGCCGCACGAAGCCTGCGCACTCGAGACGCGTCGTCACGACGCAGGTTTCGCCGACCACGAGCCTGCTCTCGCCCTTCTCCACCTTGCCGTCGTCGCCGGTACGCTCCCAGCGGACGCGGTAGCGGTCGTTCGTCGGCACGGCGTCAAGACCGTCCGTCCGGAGCGTGAAGACGATCGGCTCGCCGACCTTGTAGCCGACGGGATTCTCCTTGTCGGTGCAGCCCTTGAGCTGCACCTTGTCGAAAGGCGTCGCGGCCGCGAAGACGGACGCGGACAGCAGGCAGATGCCGGCGTTGACGATCCAGGTTCTCAGTTTGATTCTCTTCATTTCGATTCTCCTAACATGATGGCGCGGAACGCGGCGGCCAGAACCAGAGATGAGATCATCTTACCTTCCTTTCCCTTTGAATCATACGGTTGTCAGTCCTCGCAGAAGAGCTCGAACACGGCGGAATCGTAGTCGTCCGTCCCGAGCCAGATCGGAAGCCCGAGCTTCATCAGCGCCTCGCCGGAGACCGGCGCGACACCGTCGGCCATCTCGGCGCGATAGGCGTCGGGACGCTTCAGCAGCTTCGAATGGGCCCAGGACTTCGGCCACGTGTTGAGCTCGCGCAGACGGTACTTCTTCGCCGGGTCGAGACCCTGGAGATGAAGCGGCGGGACGTAGTTCTGCTGCATGCGGCGGGAGAGTCCGTAGACGAACACCACCGCATTCCGCTTCGCCTCGTCGACGTACATGAGCGACGCGTAGTCGCGCTCGTAGGGCGAAACCAGACGGTAGAGGTCGCCCTGCTGGATCACCGGACGCAGCCGGCGGTATTCCGCGAGCGCGTTCTTCACCAGCGCAAGTTCGTCCGCGGTCATCTTCTTCGGCTGCATCTCGAGTCCGAGACGTCCGGACGACGCGACGTCACAGCGGAACTTCATCGGGGTCTTGCGTCCCCAGCAGATCGTCACATGGCTCGCCATCGCGCAGGCCGGATAGAACTGCGAGGCGCCCCACTGGATCATCACGCGTTCGCGCGCGTCCGTGTCGTCGGAAGTCCAGAACTCGTCCGCGTACCGGAGCGAACCGTAGTCCATGTGCCCGCCGCCCGAGGCGCACGCCTGCAGATCGACCTTCGGGTACTTCGTCCGCTGCCGGTTCAAGACGTCGTAATAACCCATCGTGTACTCGTAGACGAGGTTGCCCTGATGCGCGGCATCGAGATAAGGAGAACCGAGGTTCATGAAGTCCGCGTTGGCGTCCCACTTCACGTAGGCGAGCGAGGGGACGGACGCGTAAGCGGCGTCGAGCTGCTTCCAGATCGCGTCACGCACGTCGGGATTCGTGAAGTCCAGCACGACCTGCGTGCCGCCGCGGCCCTGACGGAGCTCGCGGTTCTTCTCGCGCAGCACCCACTCGGGATGCGCGGTCACGAGTTCGGAGCGGGTGTTGGCCATCTCGGGCTCGACCCAGAAGCCGAACCTGAGTCCGCGCTTCGCGGCCTCGTTCGCGACGCCGACGAGTCCGTGCGGCAGCTTCTTCTCGTTGATGCACCAGTCGCCGAGTCCGCGGTGGTCGTCGTCGCGCGCGAATTCGCCGCGGCCGAACCAGCCGTCGTCCAGGACGAACATCTCGACCCCAGCCTTGACCGCGCCATCCATGATCTCGTTGAGGAGCGGCTCCGTGAAGGCCATGTAGGTTCCCTCCCAGTTGTTCAGCAGCGTCGGACGCTCCTTCGTGCCGGCGGGCAGCCAGTGAAGACGCGCGAACCGGTGGAAGGCTCGGGAGATCTCGCCGCGGCCTTCGGTCGAATGACTGAAGAGCACGGTCGGCAGGTCGATCGAGCGGCCGCCGTCCAGCACGTAGTCGCCGGCGAAATTGTCCACGCCCGCACAGATCTCGATCGAATCGGTCTGGCTGCGGCGGACGCCCGCATGCCAGGCGCCGGTCCAGGCGAGCGCGACACCGATCACCTCGCCGTCGGTCTCCGTCGCGGGAGCGCCGATCTCAAGCATGAACGAGGGGTTGTTCATCCACGCGTCACGGACGCCCGAACGCGAACCGATCGAGACGGTCTGTCCTCGGACGATCTCGGACGTGCCGAGCTGTCCTTCGGAAGCCCACTGCGCCGCCGCGGACTGGAAACGGAAGCGGTCGCCGACGAGCGGCAGGAAGACCGCGAGCGAATCCATGGTGCGGAGACGGACCGCGTCCCTGCCCGTGTTCCGGATCGTGACGGACGTCTCGAAGACCTCGCTCCCCTTGCGGAGACGGAAGGTCTGGACGACCTGCAGCGGATAATGGCGGTCGGCGTAGCTGACGACCAGTTCCTGATTTCCGCCGGTACTGCAGTTTTCGACGCCGGTCACGGCGAGATCGAGCGTGCGGCAGCCATCCGCGAACTCAACGGCGAGTCCGCCGAAGCGGTTGAGGTTCCCCGCCGAATCGCCGAGGACGGAATACGCGAGCGGTGCCTCCATTCCCAGGGACGAACTGCTCTCGCGGTTCCAAGCGAGACGAAGCGCGCTCTGCGCGTCCTCGACGCGGGCGCCGAACTGACGCAGGAACAGGCGCGGCGCGCCGGCGGCCTCGGCGGTCTCGAAAAGCATCATGGACTTTCCAGACACGAGACTGTAGACCTCGGAATAAGCCGGAAACGCGAGACTCGCGACGGCGAACACGGATACGATAACTGACTTCTTCATCTTCATTCTGCCTCCTCGAGACGGAAGTTACGGAACGCAAGGCCGGAATGCTCTGCCGGCATCATCTGGAACTGGACGGCGATCGAAATGATCTTGCGGACATGGTTCGGGACGGTTCCGCCGTCGATGCTGATCCACACGGTCTCCCACGTCTCGGGATCGCTGTCGGCGCGATACGCCCAGCCGCCGCGCTTGTACATCGGAACGCGCCACCCGCCGAAGGCGAGCTTGCCCTTCTCGTCGCGTCCGTTCAGCTTGAGCTGCGGCGTCGCGTGATCGTGATAGTTGCCGTCAGCGTCCGGTAGCCGGTTCATCTCGAAGTAGAGACGGCAGTACTTGCCGGGCTCGATCGGAACGGACTCGGCGAGATCCGCATTGCCGCAGCACCAGCTGCCGGCGGTCTCGTCCAGCGCCACGTTCCACGTCTTCGTCGCTTCGTCATAGCTCGCGTGCACGCCGCGGCCGCCGCCCGTGCGGCCGAACTTCGGAAATGTGACGACCTTCGGCTCCGGCTTCTGCACGGTGATCGCCGCGACGAGCGCCCCGGACTTCCCCGGCGCGATGTCGATCGAGGCGATCTTCTTCTCGGGCTTCGGATTCGGCCACTGGCGGATCAGGTACTTGTGCCCTTCGCCGTCCTTCCAGCCAACGACCTCCTGTCCGCTCTTCGCGTCGACCTCGACGGACGTCTTGTCGTCGTACACGACGCGGTACTTCGGCGCGGCCGTGTGGGCGAAGTAAACGTACGCCGCGCGGCTGTCGACTGCTATGCCCTTGACGGGCTTGTCGACCTTGATCACGTCCTTGAACTGGTTCTGGTCGAAGCGGACGAAGTCGAAGCGCATTCCGCGCCAGTCTGTGACGCCCCACGGAATCTTGAAGCCGGGGTTCTGGATGTTGGCGAATTCGTTGAGACGCACGAACACCATGCGGTTCGGGTCGACGTCGAACACCGGCATACGCGCGGCGCGCTCGGCCTTCTCGCGCTCGATCTCGGCCTTCCCAAAGGCCAGCGCCTGCTCGGCGGTCAATCCGGCGTCCCACACCACGTCCTTCGTGCGCGGATACTTCGCGAGCACGTCCGCCGTGTCGCCGTAGACGTAGAAGTGCGAGCCGCCTTTCAGGACGAGCGTGTAGTAGCCGTTGGCGTCCGGCCTTAGCGGCTGGCGGTGCGTGACGAGGTTGCGGACACGCGGATCGGCGCCTTCGACAGCCTCCGTCCCGGGACGGGTCGAGAGGCGCACCAGCACCGGCTTCTTCGCGCCCGCGAGCGGCGCGGGCTTGAAGCGGACGACCGGCAGGGTCGGTGCGCGCGAGGTGACCATGTACGCGTCGAGCCTGCCGCGGCGCGCCGGCGTCACCTCGATCGAGTTCGCGGGCGTTCCGTCGTCCTTGATCGCGTCCAGCATCTCGCAGCAGGGTTTCACGCCCTTTTTCGCCGCGGCGGCAAGCACCTGCGAGACCATGTCGGCCGTCGGGACCTTCTCCTTGAACTCGACGAGCGAACCTCCCTTCGCCGCCCATTCGTCGATGCGCCTGCGCGTCGTCGGATCCATCGTGCTCACGCCGGCGAACGTCAGGACGTCGTAGCGGGAGAGGCGGTCGGTCTCGTTGATCTGCGGCTCGAAGATCACGTCGACCGGAAGATGCGCGTAGTCGAGCGCCTGCACGAGCGCGTCGAAGAGACGATGGTTGCCGCCGCCGCACGCGAAGGCCTCGCGCTCGTTCGTCTGGGAGAATAGCACCGCGACCTTGCGCGGAATGCCGCGGTCGCGGGGCGTGAAGAACTCGTTGACGTCCTGTATCTCGCGCTTCGCGATGCGGATGCCGAGGAGCTGGTCGGTTGCGACCTTGTAGGGGCAGAGGAAGTTGTAGGCGCTGACCTTGCCAACCTTCTTGAGCGACTCCTCGGGCCACATCCGCCAGAACTTCGTTCCCTTCCACTTGCCCTCCTTCTCCTCGACCTCATGCACGGCCCGCCAGTCGCTCGGACGGCGCGACCACTTGAACATGTAGCTCACGTTATAGCCGCGCTGGTACTGGTCAAGGAAGCTCTGACGGATCGAGTTCGTGGAACAGCCGACGTACATCTCAGAGTCGACGATCGGCTTGCCGTCCGCGAGCGCGCGGAGAAGATGCGCCTCGACCGCGCCGCCGTGTCCGCCCGTCGGCGCGCAGACGACTTTGAGGTGGCGGTTCGCCTCGTAGAGGTCGATGCCGCGCGTGCGCATCGTGGTCGGCTGGAAGCACGCGAGCGCGTCGGGGTCGACCTTGCGGAGCGCCTCCTGTCCCTCCTTCAGAAGCGACGAGAACTTCTCCTCGACGAACTTGATGCGCTCTGCGCCCTTGAGGTTCTCAGGGGCCCGCCCCTCCTCGGAGCAGGCTGGCTCGTTGAAGAGCTCGTAGCACCAGGGCTTCCACCCCATCGCGATCGTGTCCTTCGCGCCTTCGGTCCACATCGTCTTCCAGACGTTGCGCCCTTCCTCGGTGACGATCGAATAGGGCATGAAGTGATCGCCGGGGAGCGACTTCATCTTCTCGTTCTTGAGCCACAACGCGCCGTGGCTCCAGCAGGACGCCGTGAAGTCGACGTAAAGCGGCAGTCCGCTCGCGATCGCACCGGCGTACTTCTTGTCGTCGCGCCGACGGACCTTCTGGTCAGGATTGAACTTGTGGAACCAATCCATAGGCGCCTCGTAGCCGATGCCGTCGAGTCCGAGTCGCTGCAGGTCGTCGTAGCCGGGCATCGCCTGGTAGAGCCACTTAAGCTCGTCGACATAGCCGGGCGTGTCCTCGTTGCACTCGAGCTCCGTCGAGCCGTACCAGATGGTCGCGGGGAAATAATGCGGCTGGCCGTTGACGAGGAGATGCCCCTCCTTCGACACGCTGAACTTTGCGGCCTTCGGATAGAGCTCGGACTGCGGGATCGCCCCGAAAGGCACGAACGGATCGAATCCGAGTCCCTTCGGATCGAGATACTCCTCCGCCGCGGCGAGGGCGGCAAGAGAGGAGAGGATAAATGCAAGTGACTGTTTCTTCATGGAGGTTCCTCGTGATTACGGTTCTTCGACGGTGGCGGCGACGATCAGCGGGATCTGCTGCGTGTTGGCGCGGCGCTCGGCGCGGAACCACGGGCGGTAGATGCGCTTCATCCACGCCATGGCGCCATAGAAACCACCGCAGTCGAGTCCGAGCCGCTGCACCTTCTCGTAGTTCGGGATGCCTCGTAGAACCACTTCACGGCCTCCTCGTTGTTCGTCGAGGGCTGGCCCGAGAACTCAATCTGTCCGTACCACTGCGCGGCCGGGAAGTAGCGGGGCTTATTCATTGAATCAACCTTTCATTGGTTTTGTCCGCCAGAGATTGTATCACAAATACACACACCACATTTCCGTTTTTATATTTGGGTTTTTACGATTTTATGTTTTGCCCTTTCCTTCTCGGAAAATTCCGGCTATAATCTCCATGTCATGGAAAAGACGCCCTGCATAAATTCCCAATGGGTGATCATCACCGACGGGACAAACATATTCGACTCGGAGTTCCGCGCCGGCGCACTTCAGCTGGCGCACGAGCGCGGTTTCCACAACATCCGCCTGATGCACGACGAATCCATAATGGACAAGTCGTTCCTCTCGCGGAAGATGTTCAAGACGGGATGCGGCGGCATCATCTGCCATCCGGCAGACCTTCCCGCGCTCCGCGTCGCTGCGAAGGCGAATATCCCCGTCATACTGCTCGGCGAATCGGCCGTCTCCGAATGGCATAAGGCCGCAGGAGGCCCCGTCACGGTCTGCTCTGTGGACAACGAGGGAATCGGGCAGATGGCCGCCGACTATCTCTACGGCCAGCGGCGTTTCAAGAGCTTCGTCTACGCGAACTACGCGCCAGACGCCGAGTGGGACTGGTGGACCGACCGCCGCTTCAGGTCATTCACCGAGACGCTCGCCGAGCACGGGTTCCAGGGCGAGGTGCCGCGCATCCCGGCAACCGCGACGGCGCCCGACGAAGACGCCGCGCGCTTCGTTGACGCGCTTAAGGACCTTCCGCGTCCGATAGCGATCTTCGCCTGCAACGACCGCGTGGCGAAGGACGTCGTGGACTTCCTCGAACTCGGCGCAATAAGGATGCCGAGCGAAGTGGCGGTGCTCGGAGTGGACGACGAACGCGACATCTGCGAGACGGCGGCGGTGAGCATATCGTCCATAAAGATCGAGCACCGCCGCCTCGGGCGCACTGCGATGACGCTGATGCTCCATATGCTCCAGGGCGGCGAACACCGCGACAAGACGATCCTCTGCCCCGCAGTGCGCGTCATCGAGCGCGAATCGACAAGACGCCTCGCGCCGACGAATCCGCATGTCACCGCGGCGCTTGACTTCATCCGTGCGACGGACACGAGGAAGCTCTCCGTCGAGAGCGTCGCGAAGGCGTGCAGCACATCGCATTCCTACCTCTCCAAGAACTTCAAGCGCGAAACGGGACTCACGGTGCTGGACGCAATCCACGACAGGATCGTCAAAGACACAATGCGCCTCCTCCGCGAAACCGACATCTCCGTGTCCGAAATAG
>CALZAJ010000040.1 GCA_945613785.1 uncultured Verrucomicrobiota bacterium
TGAAGACGTCGACCGAAAAAGGGGAGAACCGGACAGCCATCTAAAAACACCATGGATATTGGAAGATGAAGATCGGCAAATTCTTCCGTCGTTTCCGTTTTGTGGTATAATACGGGCAATGTCTGACAGTGCTAAGATTGTTGAATTCATCTCTTTTTGCATTGAGATGTATGCTCGGCAGCGGAGGATCTCCGGCGGTGCCGTTGCGGATCTTTTGCTCCGCGCTGGGGGCTATGAGTACCTGCGGAATGGTTACGAGGTGCTGCATACGATGGGGTCTGAGTGGTTGGTTGAAGATCTTGATGAACTCTTCAAGCGAAGAGGTGTTGCGGCATGACGCTCTATCATGGGAGCGTTGTCAAGGTTGAGTCGCCGTCAATTATGACGAGGGCCTCTTACCGTCCCTTAGACTTCGGCGCTGGGTTCTATACGACGACGAGTTACGATCAGGCGGCTAGGTGGGTCCGCAACCGACTTGAAATGAATCCTGATCTTCCGTGTGGTTATGTGACCGTTTACGAATTTGATGAGAAGGGGTTCATGGCATCGGGGTTGAGGCGATTGGACTTCCCAAATTCGCCAATCTCGGCAGATTGGTTCCGCTTTGTCATGCGCAATCGACGTGAGCGAAACCCGGAGCATGGATATGATCTTGTGTCCGGTCCGGTGGCTAATGATCGTGTGTATACGGTAATTGCCGCTTATGAGGCAGGTTTTGTTTCAGAAGAAGACGCGATAGTCCGACTTAAGCCTTATCGATTGGCTGATCAGTATTTGTTCCACACCCCTGAGTCCCTGGTGTTTCTTAAGGCAATGACGACGGTGGAGGTGCAGAGATGAGTGAGCTAGCTGTTGTCAATCAAGAAAATCTCCGAGTTATTTTGCCGTCGAAGATTGCATTGACGTTGGAGGAGGTTGCTCGTGTGAGGGGAACGGATCCAATGGAGGAGATCCCCGGCTTCTATGCGTCAAAGGTCTATCGGTTCCTAGAGAATGAAGCCACCAAGTATTGGTGCTTCTCTCCTGCCGAACTTTGTGATCTTTATCTTGAGTCTCTGAACGGTTGACAACGACTAGGGACCAGGATGCGCTGTAGTAGACGCAGAGTCCTCTCCGTGTGGAATGAGGGCGGTTAATCTTCCGCTTGAATGCGATGGGGGCACCGCGTCTACGAAAGTACAATAAGGAGTGGTATAATATCTTGTATGGAAGTAGTCAAGGTTGAACATGTTTCACGCGTCTTTGGCGAAGTCATGGCCGTGAATGATTTGACGCTGACGCTCAACGCCGGCGAAGTCATGGGGTTTCTCGGCACCAACGGTGCCGGCAAGACGACCACGATCAAGATGCTCCTCGGGCTGATCAAGCCGACCGAAGGGACGGTTTCGGTGATGGGGGGCGATCCATCGGATCCTCAGGCGCGCGCCCGTATCGGCTATATGCCTGAAATTGCCTATTACTATCCTTATCTCAATGCGCGCGAATTGCTCGACTTCTACGGTGGCATCTGCGGACTCGACAAGAAGACGATTCGTTCGCGTGCAGATGTGCTCCTCGAGAAGGTCGGATTGGCCGACGCCGCGAAGCGTCCGCTGAAGACGTATTCGAAGGGCATGCTGCAGCGCGCGGGTATTGCGCAGGCGTTGCTCAATGATCCCGACCTTCTCGTCCTGGACGAGCCGTTCACAGGCTTGGATCCCTTGGCGCGCATCCACTTTCGCGAACTGATGAAGGAGCTGCGCGCAGCTGGTAAATCAATCTTCTTCTCGTCGCACGAACTGGGCGAGACAGAGCTTCTCTGCGACAAGGTGGCGATCATGAAGAAGGGGCATTGCTTCTATCAGGGGCCCGTCAAGCAGTTGACGGGCGAAGGTGAGAAGAACCTTGAGCGCCTGTTCCTGGACGTTTTGGAGAAAGGGGAGGTAAAATGAAGACCTTCTGCTTGCAGATGCGCGCGCTCGTGAAGTTGTCGTTCCTGGAATTGTGGCGCCGCAACGACATCTTTGGATTGCTGATTCTGGGACTCGCGCTGATGGTTCCACTCTCCATGGCATCGCCCTTTGGCTCCGAGGGCGCCTCGCGCTATCTGGATGAAATGGCGCTACTCCTCATCTGGGGCTTTTCGCTCTTCATCGCGCTTGGCACGGGGTCCCGCCTGTTCCCGCCGGAGTTTGAAAGCCGCACCATCTTTCCGCTGTTGGCGAAGCCGATTTCGCGTGGGCGTTTGCTCTTCGGCAAGTACCTGGGCGCGGTGGCGGCCACCTGGTCCGCACTCCTGTTCTTCTATCTCCTCTTCGTCGGCAGCAATCTGCTGCGTGGAGGTGCGCTGTCCATGGAGCTCTTCCAGGCGGTCGTGCTCCATCTGGCCTTTGCGGCCTTTGCGGTCTCGGTCTCGCTCCTGGGGTCCCTGCTGGTGACGCCATCGGCGAACCTGACCCTGTCGGCCGGACTCCTGACGTCTATGTTCTTCTTCGGACGCAAGCTCCCATCCTACGCCGAGACGCTGTCTGGCGCGTTGTCCGCGCTCGTCAAGGTGTTCTATGCCGTTGGTCCGCACGCGGAGTTCTTCGATATGCGTCAGCGTCTGATCCACGGGTGGGGCGCTGTTGAATTCAATGTCATTGCGGTTGTATTGGCCTATGCCGCCGCGTACACATTGGTTTGCCTGACGCTGGCGTCGTTCGTCCTCAAGCGTAAGCGTGTGTGATATGAAAGCGGTTCTGCTGACAATCGGGCTTGCCTCCACCATCGGACTTTCCCTGTTCGGAATTCGACTGGCGGATGCCATGCCCCAGGTGACAAAGGGCGAGGGCGTCCTTTCCGTTGCCTTCGGCGATGCGCGGGAGACGATCAGTCGTGCCATGGTCCACAAGGCCGATAGCTACTTTCATGGTGGCGTCGACATGGAGTGTACCGAGCACCATGATGGTGAGGAGTGGGAGAAATGTTCGGAATGTTCGGATGTTCGGACTGATCGAATGAATCATGCGGGGTGTCATCACCACCATGAGGCCGAGCATCATCAAGAGCACTTGGATGAAGGCTGTAATCGTCCTGAACATTCGAACAATCAATCATTCGAACAATCGAACATTTCCTTCTGGGATCCCTGGCGCTGGATTAACTCGCACATTCGCGCTCCGGAAGTCGAGCGTCATCTGGAAGGCGAACGGGCGGTTGAATTGATGCCTTGGTTCTGGGCTGCCGTGAAGGCTGATCCGCACAATATTGATGCCTGGACGACGGCTATTTATATGGCCGAACACACGATGAAAGACGACAAGTTAGCTCGACGGGTGATTGATGAAGCAAAGCTCGTGAATCCTGATAGTCTGGAGATTCTCGTCGCCGAGGGCAAATTCATCTACAAACGAGGTGAAGGAGATGTTGATGCGGCCGAGAAAATCTTTATTCTCGTGCGCGATACCGCAATGACGCGTTGCGCCAATAAGTTGGAAGATCTGTGCGAGAATGATCGGTGGATGTATAAATTCGCGCTGAATTATCTGACTGCCATCCAGAAGAAAAGGGCGCTTCGAGATTAGAACGTCAAACCCTATTCCTTTTGATATAATGTTTGACCAAACAGACGAATAGGCATGCTCTACGCGTTGAGAAAACTGATCGCCTTTGTTTTCCTGGGTGGGATATTCTGGCTCATCTACAGGGATCCGGAGGATATTGGAAGCCCTGTGTTGATGAACACGTTGGGCGCGCTCACGTTTATCTTTGGGCTTTTCTGGTTCATTGTCCCCGTGTTGGTTGTCCGTTCGCGGATTCGTCGCCGAGTCGAACAGAACCAGGCGCGGTATGCGCACTGGAAATCCTCGCTCGAGGGGAAGTCTCCCAAACCGCTCTCGAAACGGCCTGGTAAGATGTCATGGTTGCCGGACGAAGAGGTCTATCTCCATGAGAAGGGGACGATGTATGTTGTCCCGCATTCGGGATTTGACGCCGTCTCTGTCCGCGGCGTTCCTGGAGACGTGGCGTTTCCCGGACTCCGCCGTAACAGCAGGAAAATTCAGAGGACGCATTTCTACCTGACGAACCGTCGATTGCTCTTTGTCGGGAAGGCTGTTTCCGAAGAGCTCCTACCGACATCAGTCGAATCGGTCAAAGCCATGCCGGGGGGGATAGACTTCACCGTGGTGCTCCGCGGGCGTCGAACTCATCTGGCCTTTACGTTCCAGAATCCGCTGGTGGTCGCCGAGATGATCCGCTTCGTAAGAGAGGACGTGCGTTAGCTCGGCTGGTGCTACTTGTCCCAGCTCGCCTTCGGCGGAGCCTTGTCGGCCCATTCGGGAAGGGAGATCATGTTCCCCGCTGCAGCGTTCCCTGCGAGATAGGCTTCTGCGACGTATTCGCGCTTTTTCTTCATTTCAGCCAACAACGATTTGATTTCCGTCACAGCCTCTAAGCACATGTCGACGACCTGCTTCTTGGTCTCGTTGTCGACCTCGTCCATCTTCAGGAGTTCCATCGAGGACATGATGACGGTGGCGGGTTGTCCGAGCGCGTGACAGAATCCGGCGAGGGATTCCATCACGGCCTTGGAGCGCTCAACCTGCAGCTCGGCAATCTTGAGTCGGCGACTGGCTTCATCGAGGTTGTTCGTTTCGTCTGACATAGTGGACCCCCCCAAAAAATGTCCATTCGCCCCGCCGAGGTCGGCGGGGTTACGAGGTGAGTGAGTTAGCTCGCGAGCGAGCCCATGTTGAAGATCGGCATGAACATGGCCATGACGATGGTGCCGATGATGACGCCGAGGAAGACCATCAGGAACGGTTCCATCAGCGAGGTCAGCGTATTGAGCAGAGCCTCGACCTCCTCGTCATAGCTGTCGGCGACGGAATCGAGCATGTCCTCGACCTTGCCGGCCTTTTCGCCGGCGGCGATCATACGGACCATCAGGACGGGCATATAGGGCTTGCCGTCCAAGGCCACGTTGAGCTGGTTGCCCTGTTCGACTTCCTTGCGGGCATCGAGAATGGATTTTTCCATGACCCGGTTGCCGAGCGAGCCAGCGACGACTTCCAGCGATTTCAGAATCGGTACGCCGGCGTTCGTCATTTGGGCGAGCAGACGGCAGAATCGTCCGATGCTGCTCTTGAGGTTCAGGACGCCGAACACGGGCATCTTGAGTTTGAACTCGTCGAACTTGTAGCGCCCGCTCTCCGTGGACTTCCACTTCTTGAACGTCCAGCCAAGCGCAATGCCGCCGCCGAGAAGGTAGTACCAGTTGTGTTTGACGAATTCGGAGAGATCGACGAGGCTTTGCGTGAGCGCCGGGAGGTCCTTACCGAATCCCGAGAACATCTCGGCGAAGATCGGGACAACAAACTGAATGAGGCCGGCGGACATGAGAAGGGCGATTGAGACGATGACCGTCGGATAGGTCATTGCGCTCTTGACCTTTCCTTTCAATCGCGCGGTCGCCTGCATGATGATGGCGAGTCGCTTCAGAATGCCGGCAAATTCGCCTGACTGTTCGCCTGCAATGACCATGTTGATGTACATGTCGTCAAAGACCTCGGGGAAGTCCGCGAGGCCGCGGGAGAGAGGTTCGCCGCCTTCAATCGCCGAAAGCAGATGGCCAAGGATCTTCTTGAACTCAGGATTGGAGCACTGTTCCTCGAGCGTCTGGATCGTCGAGAGAATCGGCATGCCGGCCGCAATCATGGATGCGATCTGTCTGGTGAAGGGCACGACCTCCATCTTCGCGACTTTCTTCGCACCTTTGATCTTCGGCACGCCACCCTTTGTTGTCTGTATGTTAGCCATTCAATCCCCCGTTATCACACACCACCTGTTATGGAACCCAATTATTCACCACCGGTCACTTCAAACGCCGCCTGCAGCGAGGTCAGGCCCGCACGGACCTTGATCATGCCCGCTTCCTTCAGCGTGACCATGCCTTCTTCAAGCGCGAGCTTGCGCAGGAGTTCCGCATCGCCGCCTTTTTCGATGAGCGCGCGAATCTTTGGTGAGATCGGCAGAACCTCCATCATCGCACCGCGGCCCTTGTAGCCGGAGCCGTGGCATTTCGGACAACCAACCGGGCCGAAGATCTCGATGCCTTCGAAGGGCTTCGGGTCCACCTTATTGATCTCGAGCATTTCGAGGTCGGGCTTGACCGGCTGCTTGCAGAAGGGGCACAGTTTGCGGAAGAGTCGCTGCGCCTGGGCGAGAATCAGCGAGCTCGCGAGCATGAAGGGCTGGATGCCCATGTCGAACAGACGGGCAATGACACCGCAGGCATCGTTCGTGTGCAGGGTCGAAAGCACCAAGTGACCAGTCAGAGCGGCTTTCACCGCGATATCGGCCGTTTCGCCGTCTCGAATTTCGCCGACGAGCACGACGTCTGGGTCCTGACGCAGCACCGATCGCAGAATGCCGGCGAAGGTCAGACCCTGCGCGGTATTCACATGACACTGGTTGACGCCAGGAAGTTCGTATTCGACCGGGTCTTCGGCCGTGACGATGTTGATGTTCGGCTTATTCAGGTCCTGCATGCACGAGTACAGCGTCGTCGTCTTGCCCGAACCGGTCGGACCCGTCACCAGGATGATGCCGTGCGGCTGTTCGACGGCGTATTTCATGGCCTTGTACGCGTAGTCGTCGAGACCGAGCGAGGCGAGGCCAGGGGCGAGATTCGCCTTATCGAGGATACGCATAACGACCTTCTCGCCGTGGACGGTCGGAAGAATCGAGACACGGACATCGACCTCTTTCTTGAGGGCCTTGACCTTGAAGCGCCCGTCCTGCGGACGACGCCGTTCGGCAATGTCGAGGTTCGAGAGAATCTTAATACGCGAGCAGACGGCGTTGTGCAGGGCCTTCGGCGGCGCGGGACGCTCCACGAGCTCGCCATCAATACGGTAGCGGAGACGTGACGTCTTCTCCATCGCCTCGAAATGGATATCCGAGGCCTTCGTCTTGAGCGCCTCGACCATGATGGAGTTCACCATGCGGATGACGGGTGCGTCGCCAGCGGCGTCGACCGACGCATCAAGCGCCATGTCTTCGGTCTTGCTGTCCGCCGACATCTCGATGCCTTCATCATCGCCCTTCATGATGGTTTCCATCGCGAGGGCCGGGTTCGCCGCGTCCTCCGCCTGCTTGAGGCTGTTCATCACATCGTTCAGTTCGCTGGATGGGATGACGACGGGCCAGACCTTGCTGTGGCACCAACGGGAAACCTCTTCCTGTGCCGGCAAGTCGAACGGATCGGAGAAGGCGACTGTCAGACGGCCGTTCACACGCGCAATCGGCAAGGCCTTGACGCGGCTCCAGGCCTCGAACTTCATGTCGCACATGTAGTCGGGGTTCGGTGTGAAACCCGGCGGGAGCGTGAAGGGCGGAATGCCGAGGTAGTCGGCTGCGGAAATGGCGAACTCCACAGGATCGGTGATCTTGCGCAGTTCTTCAACGCCACCTCTTCTCAGGCGCAGACGGCGAACGGGCTTATTCTGTTCTTCTGACATATGGAAATATTTTAGCACAATGTGTGCCAAACCTCATCCCTCAAATGGCATTTTTTGTGCTACAATACGAGGTATGGGAGACGATGCTAACAATATGTCCGGCGGCGAGGAATCGACGCCCAAGTTCGACGCGCGGTTGGCGGAAGGTGTGGCTTATTTCGAGCAGATGCTTGAAATTATGCCGGAAGATCGCACGACGTTGGAGTTTCTTGTTGTCGCTTATGATCAGCTTGGCCAGCATGAGAAAGGTCAGAAGGCCCTTGTTAACCTGACGAAGCTGTTGATTAGCGAGCGCGATCTGACGGCGTTGTCAGGATTGATTCCGCGCCTTGAGTCGAGCGACTATGCGCCGGCCAAGGCCCTGCTCCTGAAGGTGACGACGATGACGGCGCCCGAACCTGATTTGACGCCTGAAACGCCAAAAGAGCTGACGGAAGAGGAAAAAATCGCCTTTGAGGCTTCGCGCGCAATTGAGGCGGAAATCGCGTTCGGCGAGGCGTTGTTGGCAGCGGGGATGATTACAGAGGATCAGGCGTCGATGTTGAAAGAACATCTGAAGGCCTTCCCGACGGATGGGCGAATTTTTCTCATCTCTGCATTGCAGATTCTTGAAAAAGAGAATGTCCGACTGTTTGAGCGGGTGGTGGAGTGGCTGGCCGACAACTGCGGAACGCCGCCGATTCCGTTGCGCTCGTTCGAGCCGAATAAGGATCTCTTTAAGGCTCTCCCGGAGCAGTTAATTCGTTTGCGTGGCGTCGTGCCTTTTGCTAAACTAGGTGCGGTCACGTTGGTGGCCGTGACGAATCCGATGGACGAGAACCTGAAGGCTGCGGTGAAGTCCCTGGGCGCTTGTCGCATGTATCTGGCGGAACCCACGGCTATTGAGGCGGCCATTACGAAGGTCTATGGGGAGGTTGTCGGCTGATGAAATTGCGAGCGATGAGATCCGGCATGACGCTGATTGAGGTTATCCTCGCAGGGTCGATTGCGGTGCTGATGACTTTGGCACTGTTGGAGGGTATCATCGTCTCGACGAAGATCAGCCATGAGAACGCCCAGCTCCTGGCGGCAGAAGGGTATGCGTGGGAGACGGCCTGGCGGTGGCTCAGCAAGGCTTCCGACGATCTGAACGGATCGAGTACGATGATGTACTATCCGGATGCCGCTGGCGTGGTCATTGCCTCGAACGAGTGTCCGACCATCTGCAGGGAGCTCACGGGCGCCGACGCGAAATGCTACGTGCGCGTCGGGGTCGAGACGAATCTGGCCCGAAACGGCGGCAAGACGAGCGCCCAGCGGATTGACGTCAACGTCGAGTGGGGCCCGCCGTCCGACCGCCGTTGCCTGACCGATGCCTGGCCTGCCGGCATCGGGTCGAGGGCGAGGTCGTTCAACATGCCGATTTCCGTCTATAAGAGTTCGATCGATCGGAGCGTCAAGCGATGAGAAAAGGATTTTCCCTGATTGAGCTCATGATTGTCGTGAGCGTGTCTACCGTCATCTTCGTGGCGGTCGGCTCCTCTTTCATTACCGCACAGCGGATGCTCAAGACGGCGATGGCTGAAGCTGAGCTCTCCCTGGCGGGGCGTGAGCTCCGGGACAAGTTCCTCTTCCGGCTGGGTCCGACCGTGAACGGCGTCCATTACGGCGGCATCTATGGTGGAACGAACACCTTCTCCACCTTGCTGGAGGGCGGTCTCTCCTCGAACCTGGAGTTCTACAGTCCGTCCATTCGCGACAACCTGGGGTCGATTTCCCCCTGGCGCGTGCGCATCATCATGTGGCAGACCGGCTCGGAGCATCACTTTATCAATGAAGGCATCCCCGACAAGGATCGGCACAAGAACTGGCTCTATCCGTCCCACGTGGCGTTGGCCGACAGCAAAATGTCCGATATCGTCGATACATCAATCATGCGGACGTACGGCGAGCCGCTGGTGACGATGGATTTCACCCTTAAGGCCGGAGTCAAGAATCTGGACGGTTCGCCGATTTTGCGCCGCGAGCACGTGACGGCCGTCTCTTTCAGCGATGTTCAGCCTCTGACCTACACCTATAATGGAGGAGCGTACTGACATGAAACGACTTCGTTTTAGAAAAGGCGCGGTCCTGATTACGGTGCTGGCGCTGACCATGTCGACGGCAATTGTTGTCGCCGGCGTTCTGAGCTATACGTCGTACGCGACGCGTGCGACCGAGATGGCGATTGGCCGTGACCTCTGCCGCCTGGCGGCCCAGGGCGAGATTGAGCTGGCGAAGACGGCCATCTACAACGTCTACCGCGCAACGGTCGGCGCCGGAGCGAAGGTCATCACGGCGTCGATCGTCAACTCCAACAAGGCCAAGAAGGCCCCCAGCGCCTTCGACTGGTTCGAGGCCTATTCGGGGACGACGGCGAAGAGGACGATCGGTACCGGCGACACGTCCATCACGTTCGACGAATCCGTGGACGTGAACGGCTGTACCGTCCGCACGCGCATCGGTCGGGTCGACCATCCGTCGGGCGCGCAGTATGCGGACGTGACGATCGTCGCGGAGGCGGTGCGCCGGAATCCGGGCGGATCGCGGTCGATCTCCACCATCATGGAGACGTTCCGCTTCGCCCAGCAGCGCTCCATGGTCTTCAACTACGCCTACTTCGTCAACAACTACGGCTGGTTCGAGGGCAGCGGCGGCGTGGCCAACGGCGACGTCCGCGCCAATGGCAACATGTACCTTGACTCCCGCTGCCTCATCAACGGTCATGTCTATGCGTCGAAGAATACGGAACTCGGGGTCAATGGAGACATTACGAACTACGGGAAGATGGATTCTGAGCGCGATTACAAGAAGAAAAGCTATGGCACGACTGATCGTGCGCGTCCGCTCTCCGTCAAGGGCGGTGACGGCGGTTATGTGCCGCCTGAAAAGAAGGGCAACACGGCTTCGGCAGCGGCTCAGGAGCGCATTCACGCCAATCAGGAGCTGCCTATCGAGATGCCTTATATCGGCGATCTCATCTCCGAGAACAGCGACTACCTGGCCTGGGCGCAGTCCTTGCA
>CALZAJ010000041.1 GCA_945613785.1 uncultured Verrucomicrobiota bacterium
AAAGGCCGTCAGCGCCGCCTCGGCGGGAAGAATGCCGTTGCGCACGAGCGGTTCGACGAGAGCGATAAAGCCCGAGGCGTGGCAACCGGGATTGGCGATGCGCTTGGACGCCGCGATTTTCGCACGCTGTCCTTCGAGCTCCGGGAAACCGTAGGCCCAGGCGTCGTTCGTGCGATGCGCGGTCGAGGTGTCGATGATCACGGTACTCGCGTCGCCAGCCAGCTCCACCGCTTCGATGGCGGCTGCATCGGGCAGGCAAAGGAACGCCACGTCGGCAGATTCGATCGCAGCCTTGCGCGCCGCAGGATCTTTGCGCGTCTCCTCAGGCAACGCGACGACCTCAAGGTCCTGTCGCTCAGCGAGACGTTCACGAATTCTCAAACCGGTCGTGCCGGCCGAACCGTCGATGAAAACCTTCTTCATGCGCTGCCTTTCGGACCTCAGTCCTCGTCTGCAAACTCTTCCGTGTCGATCGACGCACGGACGTCAGGCCTGGAGCCCTCCGTCGCGTCGGCGATCCGTTCGTCGTCGTGATCGCTCTTGGAGGTCGACGGCTGATAGCCGTAGCCGTAACCGTAGCGCCGGTGGCTCGTCGGGCTGAAGGCCGAGGCGCTGGAGAGCTCGACATCGTTCACGACCACGCCGAGAATGTTCGCGCCGGCTTCTGTCAGGCTGCGCGAGCAGTACTGGATCGGCTTGAAATGGGTGCGGTCGGGACAGCACATGATGATGACCGAATCGACCATCACGGCGAGCGAGACGACGTCACCGACAACGCCGTACGGCGGGGAGTCGATGATTACGCGGTCATAGTGGGCGCGGGCCCACTCGAAGAAGTCGGAGACGACGCTCGAACCGAAGATGGTCGACGGCGAAACGCCGTCCGGCGGCAGCGAGCAGATGACGTCGAGGCCCTTCACGGACGACTGATTGACGAGCGACGCGAAGTCGGGCGTTTTGCCGTCAGCGTTCTGCAACGTATGGGAGAAGCTGCGCTCCAGCGTCAGGTCGACGCCCCAGACGCGCGCCAGACGGGGACGGCGCATATCGAAGTCGACGTGCAACACGCGCTTGCCGGCCTGAGCATAAGAGATGGCGATCGAGGTCGACGTGATCGTCTTGCCTTCGCCCGGCTGCGTCGAGATGACGAGCAGGCAGTGGGACATCGCCTCGTAGCGGGGCGAGTCGAGGAGGTTGCGCAGACCCGCGACGGCTTCGGAGAACTGGGAGTACTTGTCCTCCATCGCGAACTTTGCGACCTGCTCGCGCTTCTTGCGGCGGACGTGCGGGAAGACCGCGAGGACCTTGAGCGCCAGTCGGACTTCGATATCGGACAGGTTGACGACCGTATCTTCCAGGTTGTCCAGCACGAGCACGAAGAGGAGACCAAGCACCAGCGACACGAAGACGCCGATGCCGAAGATCAGGATCGGCTTGGGCAGGACGGGATGGAAGTCGGCCTTCGCCTCGCGTCCGAGCGAGATGATCTCGTTGTTCGACTCGGCCTCGAGACGGGCCTTGTTCTCGTCGATGGAGAGCTCCTTGAGCACGTCGTTGGCGACCTTGGACTCGTCCTCGAGAATGCTCAGACCGGACTCCGCGAGCAAGATGCGCTGCTCGAGCGAGACGAGCTCGCTCTTCAAGTCCTCACGCTTCTGGCGGAGGTTCGCGAGCTGGTTGCGCGCGACCGTGAGCGTCGAACGGCAGGTCTGCAACGCGCGGGCCGTGGCATCGAGGAAGCGCTTCTTGGCCATCTCGAGCTCCTTGGCCTTCGCCACGACGTCGGGATGGTTCTCCGTGTAGGAGAGCTGCAGCTTGGCGTACTCACCGGACGCGTCGAGGAACGCACGGTACTCCGTCGCGATCTCCTGGGCGCGCTGAGCACCCGTCGGCAACGAGCCGAAGCTCTCGGGATCGGTCTGGACGGCGGAGAGAGCCTTCTCCCATTCGACGAGCTGGGTTTCCTCGGTCTCGAGACCCAGGATGTCGGCCGTCGTCTTCAGAAGCGCCTGCTGAACCGTATCGCGCGACGAGCGAAGGTTATCGACCTTGTTGGCCGTACGGAAATCCACGATCTGCTTGGCCAGCGATTCGACCTCGCGGCGCTTCTTCTCCACATTGGCGTGGATCTGGCTCACGAAGCGATCGCACCGAATCTTGTTAATCTCGTCCGTATAGCTTTCAATGGCCTTCGCATAGGCGTTCGCCAGGTCCGCGGCAATCTGCGGATCGTGCGAACGGACCGTGATCGTGATGTTACGGGAGTTGCGCTGGAGCTCGATGACCGAATCCACGAGGGAGCTCGTCAGGTCCTCGTCCGTCACCGCGGACGTCGGATGATCCGTGTGATACTCCTGGATGATCATCGCCAGGATCTTGTCGGACCGCCACTCGGAAAGACGCGTGTTGAAGATTTCCGCGTAGTCGCGTCCGTAATCGATCAGGGCCTGATCAAGGGCGCTGTTCGCGCGACCGGAGGCATGACGGATGTCCATCGTGAATTCGCTGCGCGACTCGAACACCGTCGGAGACACGCGATAGACGGTAAAGGCGACGATCACACCCAGCAGCAGGAAGACGAAGACCGAGAGCCAACGCTGCGAGATCACGCGCAGGATGCGCCCGACCGTGATCGTACCGACAAGCGAGCTCTCCTCGCCCGGCTGGCCGGCGCCGCCGTAGGAGCCGTAGGAACCGTACGCGCCGTAGGCGCCATAAGCACGGTTTGATCCGTAATACATCGGGGCCTTGCCACCGTACATCGGCTGGCCGCCGCCGTAGTACATCGGATGACCCTTGCCACTCCCGTAATAAAGGGGTTTGTCTGCCATCAATTACCTGCTTTCAGCTTAACGTCCTCTTTCTTCGCCTTCGCCACGGGGACCGGGAAGAAGCTGGCCGCGATTGCCATTTGGCCGGCCAGGGCCAACATCACGTCCACTCTCAGAAAAGACGTGTCGATAAAAGTCTCTGCCACGATCACCAGACAGGCGACCGGTCCTAGCACGCAAGCTGGGAAGAAGAAGTCCTTGCCCAGGGCTGCGATCAGACGACGGATGAACGTCCAGCACAGGAACGCAAGCACTAGCGCCAAAGCCAGCGCACCGACAATGCCGCGCTCGACCAACAGGTACCACCAGCCGTTCAGCGGCGTGAGCTGACCAGCCTTCAGGACGGACCAGTCTTCCGGCGCAGCGTTGAAGCGGACGTCGAGCGCGAAGGAGCCGATGCCCGTGCCCATCCAACGGTTTTCCTCCCAGACCTTGGAGGAGATCGAGGAGAGAAGATCGCGCGTCTCGGCAAAGCCGTCCGCAAAGCACTTGTCAAAATCTCCCGACAGAACCGGCAGACGCGCGGCATTGACCTCGTCAGAGGAAAGCCACATCACGCACAGCACCGGGATGAGGACGGACACCACCAGCGAAGCCGCGCACTTGAACGCCGTGCTGCCGCCAAGGAAGAACCCGGAATAGGCCAGCGCGGCGATCAACAGGAGCAGACCCGCCGCCAGGAACGCCATCGTCACCACCACCGGCGAGAAGAAATAGAGACCCGTAGCCGTTCCGCCAATGGAGAGCGCAAAGAGAATCAGCAGCTTGTTCCAACGACATTCGAACACGCCGGGAAGCACCGCCACCGCAGCCAGAAAATGAAGGCCGAAGGCCGCACCGACATAAGACGCATTGGTCAACACGCACTTTGTCGCCGCCTGAATCGCCAGATGCTCTTCCTTCAGAAGAACGGCTCCGACAATCGCCGCCAGGCCCGCCAGCGAGGAGGAGGTGAAAAGATAGGACATGCGCGCGGCCTTGCCGAGAGCATGGCGGCATCCCGCCAACAAAACGGTCGCGGCCAGCGCGATTGAGAACGGAAGGAAACCCGCATCCTTGACACTGCCAGGGAAAATCGCCACGTGAGGCGAGCGAATGGACCAAAGCTCCTTCTCGAGATCGTACGCGGTGCCTACGCCCGTGTTAGCCCAGCGCAGACCCGCGAACAACGTCAGCGCCACCATGACCCAGAAAAGCGGATCATGGAGAATCGCACCCATAACACGGAACCGGGCGTCATGCAACATCTCGCCCGCACGACGCGACGGCTCCATCACCAACCAGATCGCCGCGAACAACGACAGCCAGAGTTCGACCGTGGCAATCGTCGAGGCGGCGAAATGTGGGAATAGGAAGAGCGGCGCCACCGCCAAGAAGGCAAGGTGCGCCGCCAATCCGTATTTCGAAATCAGCTTCTGCACTTTAGTAGGTCAAGCGCACGCCGACCGTGCCGCGGAAGCGATCGTAGTCATACTCGTGACCACGGGCGCCGCCACCGCTGGTCTCTTCGGTCTGGTACTCAACGCTGCCAAAGAGCTGAGCATAACGGTTCAGCGTGTAGTTGATACCGACGCGAGCCGTCCAAATCGTCTCATCGTAGTCATCCTCTTCGTACTCGCTGTACTCGTGGGACTCGTTACGGAAGGAGAGGTCGGCCGTCGCGCTGAGCTTGCCAGGGATGAACGTCTTGCCAACGCCGAGGCTGATCGTATTAACCTTGAGACAGTTGCCGTACTCACGTTCCGATGGCTGATAGTAGCTCGCCGCGAGGAGCATGAGGTGGAGGGTGTCGTCGACAGCCCACTTGGCGGACGCCTGGTAAGTGAAGCCATTGCAGTCCTTCACGCCCTCGCCGTACTCGAAGCGGCTCCAGCCACCGAGGACACGGTAGGTGATTCGCTCGGTCGCACGCGTCGCGAGACCCGCCATGACGGAATAGCCCTTGGAATCGCTGCGGATGGACTTGCCACGGGTATCCGTCTGACGGAGGTCGTGATCATAGTCATTGTCCTGCGTGTACCACTGGTAGTTCGCGTGGAGGATGAAGTCCGTCCACTTCGAAGGAGCCCAGCCGATTTCACCGCCGGCGACCGCACGCTTCCAGCCGTAGAGCCACGCGTACTTGTCGACGTTGTTATCGTAGTCGAGGAGGTAGTAGTTACCCATCAGCGCGGCATGCATCGTCTCGTTGATGCGACGCTCGAGAATCGCGTCCGCCTTGAATTCCTTGCGGTCACGACCAATGCCACGACCGTTGTGGTTCGACATATCGTCGTCCTGGGCAATCTGCTGGAACTGCTCGGAGAGCTGGAGACGCCAGCCCTTCTCGTTCGGCGCGGAGTTCATCCAGTTGAGCTTGAGGTTCTCACCGAAGCTCGACTGGTTCAGCTGCGTCGTGTAGCGGTTGTAGGCGTGATACTGATACCACGCGGCGCCCTGGATATCCCAGTTGCCGCCGAGGTAGCGCGCGGTCATGCCCGGGTTGACAATCCACTGCGAACCGGCCTTGGAGTGCTTCATCGAGTCAACGTTCGAGTCGTACGTGTAGGAAAGGGAGACGTACGGCTTGAGCGTGAGACGCGGACCAATCTGGATGCCGGAAGGACCATCCATCTCACCGGAGACACCAGCCGACGCGAGCGTCGCCGCGGCCGCCGTGAAGGACAGGATAAAAAACTTGGAGTTCATGACTTTATCAATCCTTTCCTAGATCACTTGCAGATCCACTGGCAGTTATAGCCGCCCGGTTCGCAGACATAGTCGCAGTCCTCTTCCGGCTTCTCGCCACGACGATAGCCGCCGTAGTACTTGTTCTCCTTGTTGAGGGAGCGAGGAACACGGGTCAGACCTGCATCATCCGAGAACATCGCCATGCCACCGAGGCCGCCGGAACCAGAGCCGACGCAGGACATGAACTCCGTGCCAACATTGCCGAGGTCGGCCAAGAGCGCCTGGGTCGTCATCAGACCGGAGATCGCAAGGACCGCACCGACATTCGGAGCAGAGCCAGCATCGCTCGCACCCAGCATCGGCTCGTAGTTCTTGTCGTTGAGAGCCGGCGGGATCCACTCGTCCTTCGCATACTTGATCGCATTCGCATCGGTCATGTTCGCGACCAGCTTGTCCGCGAGGTCGGCCGGCGTGCCGTTGGAAGCGCGGAGGAACATGAGAGCCGCGAAAGTGTCACGGACGCCCGCGTTGTCGGCGGACGCATCACGCGCCTGAATCGCCTTCATCGTGTCGGTCGCGACCTTCTCAAACTGCGCGTCGGAGAGGGGCTTGGACGGATCGGCGGAACGGTTGAAGAGATCGGCCGCGAAACGCTCGTTGATGACCGTCAGGGCTTCCGGCGGGACCGTCGCAAAGGTCTCGGCGAGAAGCGCGGTCAGGTTGTCCTTCTTCGCACTCTTGAGCGCGGCGCTGTTCACCGCGAGAAACTTGGCCGCGTTCTCAGTCGGGGAACCGGGCTGCTTCGCAATCGCTGCGTTCACCTTCGAGAGGAACTTGACCTGGTCGGCGGCGCTGAGCTGCTTCATGACCGAAGCCATCGTATCGGCGCTTTCAGCCGCCTCGGCAATCTGAACGCTCGCATCAGCGTACGAGATTGTCTTGTCCTGCGCCATCGCCATCGTGACGAGCGCCGCAACACCAATCACCATCAGTTTCTTCATTTTGACCCCTTTCCAGATAAATCGATTAGTACCACGAGACGGGAACCCACACGACATCGCCCGCACGCAGCGCGATGTCCTTGCTGATCAGACCCTTCTCACCAATTTCATTCAAGTCCACAATCGTGCGCGTCTTCGTGCCGTCCTTGCCGCAGCTCGTCACGCGGATCTTCGACTTGTTGGCGAACGGCTTGACGCCGCCAGCCAACTGAAGCACCTTCGTCACCGTCAGATCCTGCGTCGGCGGCATGTTCACGGGACCCGGCATCACGACCTCGCCGAGAACCGTCACCGTGCCCCACGGACTCACGCCCGTCTTCACGTCGAATTCGCCGAAGTTGACCGTCACCTGCGGATCCCTGATGTAGACCTGATAGCACTTGATCAGCTTCTGCTTGAGCGCATCAAGCGTGAGGCCCTCGCAGAGAACCGGTTCCTTGAGCAGATAGGGAAGCGTGATCTCGCCCTTCTGATCGACCTGCGCCTTCATCACCACAGGCTGCGTGGAGCCCGCGCCAATCTGCACAATGACAATCACGCCCGTACGCACCCGCGGCACGGGATCAATCCACACGGCGCCTTCTGCCGCCATGTCGACCGACTCCTCCGAAGAGAGGAGCTGTGAAATGGTTTCACACCCGCACATGCAGAAGCAAGCGAGCGCAAAGGCCATGAACCTAAGAGACAATTTACCCATAGTCAATGTCATTATACTATGGAGACGTGTCAGATGTCAATGTCGATCTGGCGGTTTTCTTCGCCTCTGTGAAGGAACACAATGTGCCGCGCTTCTGGGGGAATTAAGGAACCCGCCCGCTCAGGCCACTCGACCACCAAGACCGCCCCCTGGGCCAGATAATCCTCCCAGCCGATCGCCAGGACGTCATCTTCGCCGTGAAGACGATAAAGATCCATATGCACCAACAGCGGAATGGACGCCCCACCAGTCGCCGGATGCTCCTGGACAATGCAGAACGTCGGGGACGTCACGCGCCCCTTGACACCCAAGGCATGCGCGAGCCCTTGCGTAAAGGTCGTCTTGCCCGCGCCAAGATCGCCTTCGAGACAAAGAATATCCCCCGCCTTCAGTTCCGCAGCCACTTGCGTCGCCAAGGCCCAGGTCTCTTCAACTGACTGTACCTCAAAGGAGCCCTTCATCCTTCAATTCCTTGAAGCTCATCCGCACATAATCAGGCGAAAACGCAGAGCAATGCGGCATTGCGATCAGATTTCGGCAGTTACCAGACCACAAGGGCGAACCCTTCACCGCGCGCTTCCGCTTGGGGACAGACCCCTCACAGGATTGCAAAAATGTCGGTTCTCCCTTGAAAACATCAAGATAGGCACCCGCGATTCGGCCCGTCTCAAGCGCCCCTCGCAAGGCCACCTCATCGATGGCGTTGCCACGACCGATATTGACGATCACACAGCGACGCGGCAATTTCGCCAGCAACCGGGCGTCCAGGAAGTCATCCGTCCCCGTGTCGCTCGGCAGCGCCATGATAAACCAATCGGCCGTCTTGGCCGCCCGCGGCAGGTCCTGGATGTTCGCCCGCCCGAACCCCTCGACCGAAACGCCCAGGGCCTCCAGCTTCGCACCAATCGCCTTGCCAATCTTGCCATAGCCGGCAACGACCGCCTTCGTGCCAACCAGTCGATAGCAATCAGAACCCAGCCACGCACGCGGCCAGATGGACCCCTTGCGCGCCTGGACCTTGAAAAAGCCGCGCGCCCAGGCCAACACGAAGGCCGCCACCGTCTCGGAGATGATCGCCCCGTGATAGCCGCCGAAATGGACCGTCACGCCCGCCGGCACCTCCGTGTGCGCCACCAGCTCGCGTCCGGCCCCCGGTGTCGCCAGGACCTTCAGGTTCTTCGCCTTCGCGAACCATTCGTGCCTGAAGCTCCAGACGATCGCGTGCGTCGCCCGCGGCAGAGCCCGCAGAAAGGCCGCCTCGGAATGGACGCAAGAGACGGAAGACCCTCTCGGAACGAGGGCCTTCAGATAGCGGATGTCCTCGGGCTGCGCCCGAAAACAGGCCTCTGGCCATTCCAGCCAGACCAGATAGCGGTTATTCGTCAAGCTTGCCCTTATAGGCGACGCGACGGATCTTGCCGACCGACGTACGCTCCAACGGTTCCTTTGAGATGACGACCTTGCGCGGACGCTTATAGTCGGCCAGCTCGGCACAACGAGTCTGCACCGCCTTCATCGCCACCTTCTCCATCTCCTCCCAGGCCGGCAACTTGCCGTCGTTCTGGGCCTTGAACCACTCTTCGCTCGGATGCGCGATGGCACCGACACGCTCACCCGGCACGCCGCCTTCGGTGTAGCCGAGGACCAGGATGTCCGCCACGCACAGCTCCTTCGCGATGCAGTTCTCAACCTCTTCCGGGTAGATGTTCTTGCCCTCGCGATTGACGATCAGCGCCTTCTTGCGTCCGCGAATCGAGATAATGCCCTGCTCGTCAATGGACGCGAGGTCGCCCGTCATGAACCAGCCGTCCTCCGTGAAGGCCTCCGCGGTCGCATTCTCGTTGTGGAAGTAGCCCTTCATCACGATCGGACCCTTCACCTGAAGCTCGCCCACGCCCGCCTCGTTCGGCTGGTCGAGACGGACCTGGATGCCCGCAATCGCCTTGCCGATCGAACCGACCGCGTCAATCTCCGGACCGCAAACGGACACCACCGGCGAACACTCGGTGAGGCCATAGCCCTCGAGGAAGCGGATGTGCATGCTGTTGAAGCCCTTGAGAACGTGGTGCGGACACGGCGCGCCTCCCGTGACCATGAATCGGATACGACCGCCCAGACGCAGCTTGACCATGTGCATGATCGGTCCGCGCAGACCAATCTTGAAAAGGAACTTCGCGGCCTTCGAACTCGCCAGGGCCTCCTCGATCTTCTGGTAGATCTTCTCCGCCAGCAGCGGAACGGCCATCATCACCGACGGCTTCAGCGTCTTGATGTCCTGCACGACCGTGCGGAGCGACTGCATGAAGCAGATCTGCGCACCGACGATCATCGGGCAGACGAAGTTCGCCAGGAACGAAAACGCATGGAACAACGGCAGGACGACGAAGAACGAGTCCTTCTCCGTGATCTTGGCGCCAAAGCACTTCAGCGCGCCGACCACATCGTGCAGGAAGTTCGAATGCGTCAGCATCGCGCCCTTCGGCTTGCCCGTCGTGCCCGACGTGTAGATGATCGAGGCCACGTCGCTCGGCTGGGCGAGATTTCGATCGTACCACTCGCCGCCGTCGCGGATCATCAGGGACTTCAGACCCACCACGTCCGCCTGACCGATCTTCTGTCCGTCAAAAATGACGCCGTCAATGATGACGATGCCGCGCAGCTTCGGCAACCGCGACGCAATGTCCATGAACATCCTCAGATGCGCCTTGTCCGTCGTCACGACCGTCACCTCGGCGTCGTTGAGGATGTACCAAACCTCCTCGTTATGGAGCTTCGGATCCACCGGGACGACCGAGATGCCCGCGCCCGACTGGGCAAGATAGGAAATCATCCACTGCGGATGGTTCGGCAGGATGATCGCCGTGTTCTCTTCCCGCGGTTTCAGGCCGAAGCGCGTCGCATACCCCTCGGCGATCTCCCGAACCTCCTGATAAAACTGATTCCAAGTCTTGGACTTCCAGGTTTTGTCCTCGCACCACCGCATCGCCACGTTATTGGGGATGCGCATCGCGCAACTCTCAAGCAATCCACGAATTGTCATGTCGAAAACCCTTAAAGCACCTAGATACCCCGCCATTATAACATATCAGGGGGGCATGAGTGAATTGCGACCCGAGTTTGCCACTTGAAAATCTCAAAATCGCGTTTCCGTCCAAGCCCGCGTG
>CALZAJ010000042.1 GCA_945613785.1 uncultured Verrucomicrobiota bacterium
CGCGGAAGCGGCCGTCGACAAGGGCAACGACGTCAACGTCGAAGTCGACATCTGAGGCATTTCGTGCATTTCTCCACCTTTCTGGCGCTGAAGTACCTCAAACCGAAGCGATCCGTCGCTTCGGTTATTACTTGTGTTTCGGTTTTGGGCGTCATGCTCGGCGTCGCGGCCGTCATCATCGTCCGTAGTGTGATGACGGGATTCGGGGACATCTGGGAGGAGAAGATCCTCGACTTCAAGCCCCATGTCTCTCTGGTTCCGCAGCGCGCGAACGTGCTGATCGGCGAGGATGTCTTGGCAGAGAAGATCCGTCAGTTGCCTGGCGTGACCTGTGTGACGCCCGAGGTTGATACGCGCGTCTTGCTCTCCTACAAGGGGAGCGTTCTCGCGCCGGTGATTCTGGGTGTGGATGGCGAGGACTTCAGCAAGGCCTACAAGGTCGGTGAACCGCTTGCGGGCACCTTTGACCTGGAGGGTGACTCGATCGTCCTCGGACGTCACGTCGCCCGTCAGTTGGGCGTCTGGGTCGGGGACGAGGTGACGGTCTATTCGCCCAAGTCGCTCGCTTCCCAGGACGAGGTCTTCCTGCCGGTGAAGTGGAAGGTGACGGGCATCTTCAGCTGCGGACAGTACGAGTACGACTCGGGTTATGTGGTCGCGAGCCTGTACAACGTCCGTGAGCTGATGGGCATGGAGAAGGGCGTTTTCGCGATTCACGTGAAGACGGACAGGCCGACGGACCCCGTGGCCTTCGGCGCACTCCAGAACGAGCTCGCAAGGCTCGCACCGCGTCTGAACCAGATCAGCTGGCAGGAGGCGGACAGCGAACTCTTCGGCGCGCTTGCGGTCGAGAAGAACATGACGGCGATCCTGATGGCGCTCATTTCCGTGGTGGCGCTCTTTTGCGTCATGAACACCTTGTTGGTGCTGACGGTCCAGAAAACACCGGAGATCGGGCTCTTGAAGTCCCTTGGCTTCGGCAAGCTCCAGATTATGTCTGTCTTCATGATCCATGGTCTCATCCAGTGTACGGCGGGCATCGTCTTGGGACTTCTCGCGAGCTGGGCCGTGCTTTCGAACCTTCAGAAACTCGTCGAGGGCCTGGGCCGTCTGGGCGTGGAGGTCTTCCCCGCGTCGGTCTACGGACTCGAGGAGATCCCCCATCGGATCATCGCCTCGGACATCTTCTGGGCCGTGGCCGTCGTCTTTGTGTTCGGACTGCTCGCGTCGATGATTCCCGCGTTGCTGGCGGCCGCGAAGGATCCCGTAAAGGCCTTGAATGAATGATGGAGAGCGCGAACGGCGAACAGGCAATGGTCATACTTGAGACAAGCGACATCACCAAGCGGTTCAAGATCCCGGGCGCTCAGCCGATCGAGGTCCTGAAGGGCGTGAGTTTTTCCGTTTCGGCGGGTGAGAAGGTCGCGATCCTCGGACGCTCGGGCTCCGGGAAGTCAACGTTGTTGCACATCCTCGGCGGACTCCTCAAGCCCACGTCGGGCAAGGTGCTGCGTCCCCGGAACTTCGGCTTCGTCTTCCAGGCCTATCATCTGATGCCTGAGCTGACCGTCCTGGAGAACGTCATGCTCCCGGCCCAGTCCTGGCGCACGCCGCTCGCGCGGGCGACCGCGCTGTCCCGTGCGGTCGAGCTGCTCGGAAAGGTCGGTCTGAAGGATCGCCTCGATCATCTGCCGGCCGAGCTGTCCGGCGGAGAACGTCAGCGCGTGGCCTTGGCCCGCGCGCTGGTGACGGATCCTGAACTCGTCCTGGCTGACGAGCCGACCGGCAACTTGGACGCCCTGACGGGTGCCGACATTCTGAAGATGCTGACCGAACTCTCCTCCGACGGCAAGACGGCCCTCGTGATGGTGACCCACTCCCAGGAAGCCGCGGCAATCTGTGACCGATGCCTCACCTTGCAGGACGGAAAGCTGATTTAAGAATGGAATTCTCCACAGGGCAGGAAATTGGGGGGGGGAGAGGTCAAATTCAACCTGAACCTCTCGTCCGAATCCGACGGACCGAGTACTTTTTCTGCCCATGAAGTGCGTCTTTTTGATAGAATATAAGATATAATCAAAAGGAGCTATCATGGGCATTTTCAAGGCGTACGACATCCGCGGTATTTACGGTCAGGACCTCACAGAGGACATTTTCTACAAGATTGCGCGTGCTTATGCGCAGTTTGCCGGCGTGAAGGGCGGCAAGGTTGTGGTGGCGCGTGACTGCCGCAAGTCGTCTGATTCGCTTTTCCAGGCCTTCGCCAAGGGTCTTGTCGATGAGGGCGTCAATGTCCTTGACATCGGTCTCGGCTCGACGCCGATGAGCTATTTCGCCAACGGCACGCTCAAGGCCGACGGTTCGGTGATGATCACGGCCTCCCACAACACCAAGGAGTGGAACGGCTGCAAGCTCTGCAAGGCCAATGCGGTGCCGATCTCCGGTGCGACGGGCATCAAGGACATTGAGAAGCTCGTCCTGGCGATGGACGGCAACGAGCCGCCGACGGGCGTCGGCACGATCACTAAGGTCGACATCTCGAAGGAATACGGCGCGCACGTCCGCACGTTCGCTCACCTTGCCAAGCCCATCCATGTCGCGATGGACTTCGCGAACGGCATGGGCATTGCCGAGTCCGTCGCCTTCACCGAGCAGACGATGCTGACGCACGACGATCTCTTCGGCGACTATGACGGCGACTTCCCGAACCATGACGCGAACCCGCTCCACACCGAGACGCTCAAGGATCTCCAGGCCATGATCAAGGCCGCGCCCGGCAAGTACGCTTTCGGCGTCGCCTACGACGGCGATGCGGACCGTGCGGGCTTCGTCGACGAGAAGGGCGAGATCATCCCGATGGACTTCATCACCGCGCTCATTTCGCAGGATCTCCTCAAGACCAACCCGGGCGCGGCATGCTTCTACGACCTCCGCTCCACGAAGATGGCCGAGGAGACGATCGCGGCTGCCGGCGGCAAGCCGATGATGAGCCGCGTTGGCCACTCCTTCATCAAGGAGCAGATGCGCCAGAACGACGCGATCTTCGCGGGCGAGCTCTCCGGCCACTACTACTTCAAGGCGAACTTCACGGCCGAGTCCTCCTCGATGGCGACGTACGCGCTCGCGAATATCGTGTCCGCCAGCGACAAGCCGCTTTCCGAGCTCATCGCGCCGCTCAAGAAGTACCGTCAGTCCGGCGAGATCAACACGAAGACCGTGACGCCTCCGGCTGAGATCCTCGCCAAGATCAAGGCACTCTACTCGGGCAAGGCCAAGGTGTTCGAGCTTGACGGCGTCAGCGTCGACGCGTGGGATTCCGAGGGCTACTGGGCGAACGTGCGCATGTCGAACACCGAACCCCTCGTCCGTCTCAATCTCGAAGGCAAGACCCAGGAAATCATGGAGGCCAAGCGTGACGAATTCCTCGCTCTCATCCGTGCTTAAGTCCACGGTCCTCGTGTCGCTCCTGGCGCTTGCCGGGTGCGGCAAGGACGATGGTTCGGCCAGTCTCAAGATTGGCGAAGAGGCGCTGGAGTCGGGCGATTCTGAAAAGGCCGTTCGCCACCTGATGACTTCGCTTGAGGTGGCGCCCGACAACGTGGATGCGTTGGTGCTGCTGGGCGAGGCCCAGTACAACCTCGGCGAGCCCGTCAACGCCCGCAAGACGGCGCTCCGCGCCCTTGAGCTTGCGCCGAATGACGTCGATGTCATCGAGCTCGCGGCCAAGACCGCGTTCCTGGCCAAGGACTACGAACAGGCCGAGTCGCTCTATCAGTCCCTCTGCACGTCTGACCGCGATGCGAAGCTGCGTTCGCGCGGCCTGACGGGTCTGGGCATCCTCGACATGGCGCGCATGCCCACGGCCGGGGAGAACGCCCATTTCTACCGTGACCGGGCCCGCACCCGTTTCCTTCTGGCGATTCGGGCGGACGCGATGAGCGCCGCTCCCCGTTATCACCTCGCGCTCGTCTATCGCGAGTGGGGTTACTACGGCATTGCCCGTGACAACCTCGCGCAGTTCCTTCATCTCGACAAGCTCGAGAACAAGGCAGGCAGCGACCGCGCCAAGCGCGTCAGTT
The DNA here is from genome assembly GCA_945613785.1 of uncultured Verrucomicrobiota bacterium. Taxonomy (GTDB): domain Bacteria; phylum Verrucomicrobiota; class Kiritimatiellia; order RFP12; family UBA1067; genus UBA1067. The sequence continues at coordinate 4,080 of CALZAJ010000042.1, forward strand.
CGCGGCTTCTCCCCGAACTGGACGACCTGATCTCGCAGGACGCCCTGCAGGTCAAGGGGGCGGACAAGCGTAACGCCTCGGCTTGTGCGACGGCTCTTGCCAAGGCCAAGGCGGCTTGGGCGAAGAAGGCCTATAGGGATGCCCGGACGGCGTACGAGCAGGCCTATCTGGCCGACGTGCTGTGCTACGAGGCCGCGGTTGGCCTGGCGAAGTCCTGGGAGACCGTCGACCCGTCGGCCAAGGGTCTGGCCGAGGCGCTCAAGTACTATTCCGCCGCCTGCAAGATCCGTCCGAGCATCCGCAACGTCATCCTGAAGACGGCTGAGATTGCGGTCAAGCTGGGTCGTCACGCAACGGCTGTCGAGGCCTATTCGCGTGCCGTCGCCGCGGCTCCGAAGGACATCACGGCGATTGACGGACTGATCCGTGCGCTGCGTCGCACGGGACAGGCCAAATCGGCCGATGTCTATCAGAAGTACCGGGATGCCCTGGGCGTCCGCACGAAGTGACTTCCTTGGAGCTCCTTCCGGCAGATTACGTCTTGCTTGGCCTGATGGCCTTGCCCGCGGTCATGGGACTTTTCCGTGGCTTTTCCGGAACGATTGCCTTTTTCGCCGCCGGCATCTCGTCGGTGCTGACCTGGTCGCTCGTCTGGCATCTGTCGGCCGGCTGGTCGAACGAAGTCTGGTTGCGCGGACTCGAGACCTTCCTCGTCGTCCTGCTCGTCTTCGGGCTTGTTCGGATTGTCGTCAAGAAGCTGGTGAACGGACTCCTTTCCCAGCCTTCGGATGCGCTTTTCGGCATGCTGACGGGGGCTGTCTTCGGTCTCCTGATCCTGGTAGCCTGGGCCTATTCGGGTTTCCATCTTGAGTATTCGAACCTGGCGACGGAGGTCGCGGCCTATGTCCGGTGAGGAACTCCTGGCGGACGCGAAGAAATTCGAGAAGAAGCTTTTGAACTTCTTCTGGCGCCAGGGCGTTTCATATACTGAAGGCGAGGACCTTGTCCAGGAGACCTATCTCCGACTCTGGAACTACCGCGAGCAGTACAAGCCGACGGCCAAGCTCTCCACATTCCTCTTCCTGATGGCGCGTCAGGTGCGCCTAGACGCTCTCCGCAGCGAGACGCGGCGGGCCAACCGCGAGGAGCGGTGGGGGAAGGAGCAGCCGCAGACGCAGGCTGCGCCCCGTGCGGGCGAAAGGGAAGACGTGCGCTGGGCGGTGGCTCGGCTGTCTGAGCCGCTGCGCGAGGTGGTGGAGCTCGGTGTCTTCCAGGACCTGCCGTATGCCGAGGTGGCGGAGATCCTGGACATCCCGGTCGGGACGGTCAAGTCGAGGATGTCCAATGCCCTCAAGAAACTGAAGGAGATATTCGATGAATGAAGATCTTGAAAACACGTTGGACGAACTCGGGCCCGCGTATCGTGAAGTCGTCGGTCGTCTGCGCGCGGCGCAGGAGGTCGAACCGACGCGTCGCGGCGTCGTCCGCGTCAACTGGCGCCGTTGGACCGCTTCGCTGGTGGCGGCGACGATCCTTGTGGTCGTCGGCTTCTCCGTGCTGACCTCCCGCACGCCTGTCGACTCTTCTTCCGTGGCGAGTCCTTACACCCTTGCCTTGGATCTGAATGATACGGCTATTGGCGAACTCGTCCGTACCCAGCGTGCGGACGGCAGCTGGGACAACGATTTCCTGACGCGGCAGAACGCCGCGGCGTTGAAGGACGTCGCTTCGGCGAAAGTCGCCTATCGGCGGGCCGTTCGGTATTTGCGCGCCAAAGGTCTGACCCCGCTGTCCCCGGAAGAGCTCCGACACCGCGGCGATCTTGCCGCGCGCCTGCTGGCTCGCTCTTAAGTGCCGCATCCGACGGTCCGAGGTTATGGTATAATTCATGCCATGACCATCGTAGACAAAATCGTCGGACTCATCCGCGAGACGAGCTCCTCGCTCCCCGAGGACGTAGAGAAGGCCATTAAGGCCGCGTATCGCAAGGAGGAAAAGGGCAGCGCGGCCGCGACCGTGCTGAAGACCATCCTCGACAACTGCGCCCTGGCGCGTCGCGAGCAGACGCCGCTCTGCCAGGATACCGGCACGCTCACGTTCTTCGTGGACGCGTCCTTGCGTCGCAAGGTCACGCCCGCCGTGCTCAAGAAGGCCGTCGCGCGGGCGACCGAGCTCGGCTATCTGCGCAAGAACTGCATCGATTCCATCACGGGATATTCCTACGACGACAACTGCGCCGAGGGCGCTCCGGTCGTCCATTATGTGGACCGTCCCGAAGGCTCTTCGTCCCAGCGTGATCCTGTCGTGACCTTGATTCTCAAGGGCGGCGGTTCCGAGAACATGTCTCGTCAGTATTCCTTGCCCGACGCCACGCTGGGTGCGGGCCGCGATCTTGCGGGCGTCCGCAAGTGCATCCTCGATGCCGTCCAGAAGACGCAGGGCTACGGTTGCGCACCGGGCATTCTGGGCGTCTGCATCGGCGGCGACCGCGCGACGGGCTATGAGGTCGCGAAGGAACAGCTCCTTCGTCCGTTGGACGAAAAGGCGTCCGCACGCGGGCTGTCAAACAGATCCAACAATCAGACGATCGACCTGGCCCGCCTCGAGCGTCAGCTCCTGGACGAGGCCAATTCACTGGGCATCGGGCCTATGGGACTCGGCGGGAAGACAACGCTACTGGGACTGAAGCTCGCGACGCGTCCGCGCGTCCCTGCATCCTTCTTCGTCACCGTCGCCTATATGTGCTGGGCGGCACGCAGACGCAGCATGCGGATGTAGAATGGATCATGTGGAATGGAGAATGGAAAACGGGAAAAGGTGAACGATGATTGAGCTTAAGTATCCGTTTGACGAGAATCAGATCCGTGCGTTGAAGGCCGGGGACGCTGTGAGTATCACGGGCCCCGTCCACACGGGCCGTGACAAGTTTCACAAGTGGTTTGCCGATGGCAATCCGATCGCGGTCGATTTCCGTGACGGCGCCCTCTATCACTGCGGACCCGTCATTGTGAAGGACGGCGAGGGCTGGGCGGTGAAGGCGGCGGGTCCGACCACGTCGGTGCGCGAGAATCCCTACGAACCCGCGTTCATCGCGAAGTCAGGCGTCCGTATCATCATCGGCAAGGGCGGAATGGACGCCGCGACGCTGGCGGCGATGAAGAAGCACGGTTGCGTCTATGTCCAGGCCGTCGGAGGTGCCGCGGCGGTGGCGGCCAAGGCCCTGCAGAAGGTGGTGGGCGTCTCCTATCTCAAGGAGTTCGGCGCGGCCGAGGCCTGCTGGCATTTCGATGCCGTCGGCTTTACGGGGGTCGTCGCGATGGATGCGCACGGCACGAGTCTGTTTGCGAAAGTGGCGGAGAGCTCGAAGCGGAAGCTGGACGAGATCCTGGCGAAGTAAAGGAAACAGGCGATGGCGAACATCAATTGGATCACGGTTCTCCTCCTCGGCATTTCGAATCTGGTCATGCTCTATGCGTGGTACGGACACCTCCGCAACATGTCTGGGGCGCCGATCTGGAAGGTCATCCTCGTCTCCTGGTTGATTGCGTTGGTGGAGTATTCCTTCATGATTCCGGCCAACCGTCTCGGTGCGAAGACGATGACGCTCGAGCAGCTCAAGATCGCCCAGGAAGCGTTGTCCCTGCTGATCTTCATCCCGTTCTCGATTTTTATCATGAAGAGCCACATTTCGTGGAACTATGCGGCGGCTTCGCTGTTGATCATGGGGGCGGTCGTCCTCATTTTCCACGGCAAGTAAGGACGATATGGTATAATACGCTGCGATGCGCCTACTGACGAAATACGTACTCCGCGAATTCTTGATCCCGTTATTCTACTGTATGACGGGCTTTGTCGCCATTTTCGTTTTGTTTGAGCTTTCTGCCTCGTTCTCTCGTCTGTTGGAGGCGAAGCTGCCGTTCACCACAATCCTGTCCTTCTTCTGTGGCTATCTTGCCCCTTACTTCATGTGGCTCGCCCCAGCGGCCCTGATGCTGGCGACGCTCTACACGATGTGGAGCTTCTGCCGTCATTCGGAAATCATCGCGATGCGAGCGAGCGGCGTCAGCTTCCTGGCGATCGTCAAGCCCGTGCTCTGCGTCGCCATTCTGGTTGCCGCCATGGTCGCCTGGGTCAACGAGAGTTACGTGCCGCAGCATGCGCAATGGGCGAAGCAGCTGCGCGCCGAACGCTTCGAGCTTTCGCGTTTGGAGAAGACGGATGACCTGGCCTATCGCGACATGAAGCGCGGGCGCATGTGGAAGATCGACGGCAAGCGCGATCCCTATGGCTATCATCTGACGAAGGTCAAGATCACGCAGGAGCATCCGTACTCCGAGGGCGTTCGCCAATGGACGCTGCTGGCGGACAGCGCCGACTACCTGGATGGCGAATGGTGGTTCACCAAACCGGTCCTACAGCACTTTGACCGCGAAGGGCGCGAAGTCGCCACGCCTGTGCCGGCGCTGGATGCGCTTTCCTTCCGCGTTTTCCCGGAGATCAAGGAGCGTCCGAGTGACATTGTGGGTCAGAACATCGACTGGCGTTACAACAGCGCCCACAGCAAGCTTCGGACGGTCCGTCAGAACAAGGACCTGACGGCGGACCAGAGGATCGGCTACATCTACGACGCCTGGGCCCAGATCATGGCTCCTCTCGCCTGTATCGTGATTACGCTGTTCGCAATCCCTGCGGGCATCGCCTCGGGCCGTCAGTCGGTCTTCAAGGGTGTCCTCGGTGCGCTCGGGATGTTCTTCGCCTACTACGGACTCGTCATTTTCGGCATGGTGTCGGCCAACAAGGGTTGGATTCCGCCGGTTCCCGCTGCGGTCCTGCCGCCGATTGTTTTCCTCGGACTCGGTCTTCGCGCCTTCCACCGTCAGCGGTAGCCGTGCGTGCCCTCGCGGCACAATGAACCTCAGGCGTGGCCATGACGGTAGAGACTTCCCTCTTCGGAGATTCGTTTTTGACTGAACGGGGCCAAATGTCCTATAATGTCAGAAAAGGAGGGATGAAGTTGGATCCAAATGAAGCTGTACGCCGCACGTTGGCCGTCGGATGGTTTGACAATAAGCCGTTCCCGACGGTGTGCGAGCCGTATCTGGACCGCATCCGCGAGGTCTTCTTCGCGTGGCCGGGCGTCTTGAGCTGTCGTCCCGCGCCGAATTTCACCGACGAGCTGAAGGCGCGGATGTTCGACGAGCTTCGCTGGGCGCGTCAGAACGGACTTCGCCTCGATACGCTTTTCAACTGCAATTGCTACGGCGATGATGCGGTGTCGGATACGTTGGCCGACTTCGTTTCGGCGACGCTTGACGACATGGCCGCGCACGATTTGCCGCCGGATGTCGTCACGACGACCTCGCCGTTCATCGCGACGGTCCTGCGTCGGCGCTATCCGCAAGTGAAGATCCGCTGGAGCGTGAACGGGCGCGTCCACGGCCACCTCGGCTTCGAGTACATCGACGAGCTGTTCGATTCTTTTTACGCCTCGCGTGAACATCAGCGCGATCTCGGTTACATGCAGGAGCTTTCCGCCTGGGCGAAAGCCCACGGTAAGGTGATGGGCTTCCAGGCCAACAGCGGCTGTCTGCGTCAGTGTCCGTTCCAGACGTTCCACGACAACCTGCACGGTCACAACCGCCTGCGCCAGAGCGGTGTCGGCGAAAAATTCGACTTCTCCGTCTTCCGTTGCCGCACGAATTATGCCCGCGGCAACTACGAGGACTTCCTGCGGGCGACCTGGATCCGTCCCGAAGACCTGCCGCGCTACGAGTCCCTCGCCGAGATTGTCAAGATCGCCACGCGCCGTCATCCCGACCCCGAGGCGGTCCTGCGCGCCTATGCGACCTATTCCTACGACGGTGATCTCGCGGCCATTACCGATCCGTGTTTTACCTTCCCGCACCGCGTCGACAATGTCGCGCTCGGCGCTTCGCCGCTGTGGCCGGAGGTTCGTGACTGCAAGATTGCGAATGACTGTACGCATTGCGGCAAATGCGCGGCGCTGGCAAAGGCGGTCTTCCGGAGTCGTGAGTCCTCGTCGGATCTGGTGGCTGATTTCAAGGGTTTCTTCAAGGGTTAATTCGAAAGTCACGGGGATTTCAGATAGGTGAGGTTGGGCTAATGTTTGCCGACAAAAGCTACCCCGGTTGACAAAA
>CALZAJ010000043.1 GCA_945613785.1 uncultured Verrucomicrobiota bacterium
GCCGGGTATCTCGCAGCATCCGCTCAACGCGCTTCTCCAGGAGATCGACCGCGCGTGGTCCGCCGGCGTGCGTTCGGTGCTGCTCTTCGGCATTCCCGCGAAGAAGGACCCAGAGGGCAGCGGCGCCTCTGATCCGCAGGGCGTTGTTCCGTTGGCGATTCGGCTCATCAAGGCCCAGTTCCCCGAAATGGTCGTCATCGCGGACGTCTGCCTGTGCGAGTATACGAGCCACGGACACTGCGGACTCATCGACGCCGACGGTCGCGTCCTGAACGACCGGACGCTGCCGCATCTCGCCCGCGCCGCTGTCGTCTATGCCGAGGCGGGGGCGGACATCATTGCGCCGAGCGATATGATGGACGGACGCGTCGAGGCGATTCGTGCGTCGCTGGATCAGGCCGGTTTCAAGGATACGCCGATCATGTCCTACGCGGCGAAATTCGCCAGCGCCTATTACGGTCCGTTCCGTGACGCCGCCCATTCGGCGCCGCAGTTCGGCGATCGCAAGACGTATCAGATGGATCCGGCGAACGGACGCGAGGCGCTTCGTGAAGTGGAGGCGGACCTTGCGGAAGGGGCGGACCTCATCATTGCCAAGCCGGCGATGGCTTATCTTGACGTGCTCACGCGGATCGCCGACCGCTTCAACGTCCCGGTCGTCGCCTACAACGTCTCGGGCGAATACGCAATGGTGAAGGCCGCCGCGGAGAAGGGGTGGATCGACGAGAAGCGCATCGTTCTCGAAAATCTGATCGGCATGAAGCGCGCTGGCGCCAAGGCGATTATCACCTATCACGCTGTGGAGGTTGCGAAATGGTTGAGCTGAATTCGCAGGCGCTGTTTGATCGCGCAAAACGGGTGATGCCAGGTGGCGTGAACAGTCCGGTCCGTGCCTGTACGGCGGTCGGACGCATCCCGCGGTTCATCTCTCGCGCTGATGGGGATCGTATCGTCGATGTGGACGGCAACGAGTACATCGATTATGTCTGCTCGTGGGGGCCGGGCATCTTGGGGCATGCCCATCCGAAGGTTCTGGAGGCGGTGAAGAAGGCCTGCGATGAGGGGTTGACCTACGGCGCGCCCACGGCTCGCGAGGTTGAGATGGCCGAACTCATCCGCGAACTCGTCCCCTCGATGGAAGTCTCCCGAATGGTCAGTTCGGGGACCGAGGCGGTCATGAGTGCCGTCCGCGTTGCCCGCGGGTTCACGGGTCGCGACGACATCCTCAAGTTCGAAGGTTGCTACCATGGCCACTCCGACGGACTCCTCGTGAAGGCCGGCTCCGGCCTCCTCACGGGGTCTGTCCCCACATCTGCAGGCGTACCGGAGGACTACGCCCAGCACACCATTGTCGTCCCCTATAACGACATTGAAGCGGTCAGGCAGGTTTTCGCCGAGCGGGGACAGACCCTCGCAGCTGTCGTGGTCGAACCCGTTGCGGCCAATATGGGGGTGGTGCTTCCCAAACCGGGATTTCTTGAGTTTCTGCGTGAAATCACGCTCAAATATGGAACTTTGCTCATCTTTGACGAGGTCATCACAGGCTTTCGTCTCGGCCTCTCTGGAGCCCAAACTCCGGGGTCTGTCCCCAAGACTTCGGGGTCTGTCCCCAAGATTTCGGGGTCTGTCCCCAAGACTTCCACTTCACTCAAATGCTCGAACAACTCCCCTGTCATCCCCGATCTGACGACGTTGGGCAAGATTGTTGGTGGCGGAATGCCTGCGGCTGTTTACGGAGGGCGCGAGGAGATCATGCGGCAGGTGGCACCAGACGGGAAGGTCTATCAGGCGGGAACCTTGTCGGGTAATCCGATTGCCACCGCTGCGGGGTTGGCGACATTGAAGTTGCTGAAGTCCGATCCTGACATTTACGCACGGCTTGAGGCCAAGACCCGTCGGCTGGCGGAGACCATTCGGACGGCTTCCAAGGGGCGGACGGTGGTGACACAAATCGCCTCCCTGATGAGTGTGGATTTCCCTCAGGACCTCGCCCTGTCAAAGCCTCAAACCAATCAAATCCTCAAAAATTCAAGTCATTCTCCCGACCTCCGCTTCGCCGCCTGGTACAATCATCTCCTCTCACACGGTGTTTATGTCGCGCCGTCGCGATTTGAGGCGATGTTTGTGTCCGATGCGCATACGGACGAGGATATTGCTCGCACGTGTGAGGTGGCAGCCTCATTCTTTGCGGTTGGCTGATAGGGTTTGTTGGCCTTTCGATATGAAATTCCTCTTGTTTGTGGTATAATGTGACTCCAAAAACGAAAGAGCGAACAAGGGGTACTTGAATGGTCAAGATGTGGAATCCGACGGCTGAAACGATGTCGCGTGACGAGTATGCGAAGGTGCAGTTAGAAGGGTTGAAGAAGTCTCTCGCGCGTGTTTGGGGGAATGAGTTCTATCGGGCGCGTCTGCAGGCTGGCGGCATGGCCTCTCCAGAGGACGTGAAGTCTCTGGACGACCTTCAGAAGCTTCCGTTCCTGACCAAGGACGATTTCCGAGAGGCCTATCCTCTGAAGATGAATTGCGTGGATCGTCAGGATCTCCTCGAGTTCCACATGTCCTCCGGCTCGACGGGCACGCCGGTCGTCATGGCCTACACGAAGAACGACCTCGACCAGTGGGCCGAGTGCATGGCGCGGTGCTTCACAATGGCGGGCCTCGAGAAGGGCGACGCCTTTCAGATCATGCCGACCTTCGGCCTCTTCAACGGCGGCTTTGGCTGCTACCACGGCTGCCGCAAGGCCGAGCTTTTCTGTGTGCCGGCCTCGAGCGGCAATACCGAGCGTCAGATCAAGCTGATGCGCGACTTCAACGTGAAGGGCTTCTGCTCCGTCGTCTCGTACGTCCCGCGCCTCATCGAGAAGCTCGACGCCGATCCGACCGGTAATCGCGAGATCCCGTCTCTCAAGGTCGGCATCTTCGGTTCCGAGACGTTCTCCGACGAGACGCGTCATCGCATCGAGTCGCGCCTGGGCATCGAGTGTTTCGACATTTACGGCATGACCGAGACGGGTGGCATCGGCACGACGGGTCAGGACTGCCAGTGCCATGCGGGGCTCCATGTCTTTGAGGATCAGTACATCACCGAGGTCATCGATCCCGTGACGGGCAAGGTCCTTCCGGACGGTGAGTACGGCGAGCTCGTCTTCACCTCGCTGCAGCGTGAGGCGATGCCGATTCTCCGTTACCGCACCCATGACATCTGCCGCATCCTCACGCGTGAGACGTGTGCCTGCGGCCGCACGTCGCTCCGCATCGACCGCATTACCGGCCGTACGGATGACATGCTCATCGTCAAGGGCGTCAATTTCTATCCGCGCCAGGTCGAGCAGGCCCTCATGGAGATCCCGGGCGTCAAGGACGAGTTCCAGATCATTCTCGAGGACCATAACGGCATGACGGACGTGACGGTGAACGTCGAAGCCGAGCCCGGCGTGACGGGGCACACCGTCGCCAAGCACCTCAAGGAACGCCTCGGCTTCCTGCCGAAGGGTGAGGTCTTCCCTGTCGGTGCGCTTCCGCGCACCGAGGGCAAGGCCAAGCGAGTAATCAGGAAATCTGTCTAACCTCCCACTAACCACCAACCAACCACTGCCCAACCATGAACCCCGTATCTGCTCCCGACTTCATGCCGATTCCCGAGCTGCGCAAGATGCAGCTGGAAAAGCTTCAGAAACTCATCCCCTATGAATACGAGCATGTGGCGCTTTTCCGCAAGCGTTGCGATGAGAAGGGCGTCAAGCCGCGCGATCTCGTCACGCTGAAGGATCTCGGCAAGTTTCCGTTCATGAAGAAGACGGACCTCCGCGACGAGTATCCGTACGGTCTCACGGCTGCGCCGATGCGCGACATCAACCGCTTCCACTGCTCCTCGGGCACGACGGGCAAGCCGATCTGCATCCCGCAGACGAAGGAGGACGTCAAGATCTGGACGAATGGCGTCGCGCGTTGCATGGCGATGTACGGCATCACTCAGGATGACATCGTTCAGGTGTCCTATGGTTACGGACTCTTCACCGGCGGCCTTGGTGCGCACTACGGCGCCGAGGAGCTCGGTTGTGCGGTCCTTCCGACCGGTGCGGGCAACACCGAGAAGCAGATCATGCTCATGCAGGATCTCGGCGTGACGGTGATCTGCTGCACGCCGAGCTACTTCCTCCATCTCGCGACCGTGGCGGAGCAGATGGGCGTCGACTTCCGTCGCGACACGAATCTCAAGCATGGCGTGTTCGGCGCCGAGCCGTGGACGGACGAGATCCGTGCGAAGATCGAACAGATCTCTGGCATCACGGCGCACGACATCTACGGTCTCACGGAAATCGCGGGTCCGGGCGTCGCGGGCAACTGCGAGCACTGCCACGGCCTCCACGTCTGGGAAGACCATTTCTATCCTGAGATCATCGATCCCGACACCCTCGAGGTGCTGCCCGATGGCGAAGAGGGTGAGCTCGTCTTCACGACGCTTGACCGCGTCGGCACGCCGATGGTCCGTTACCGCACGCGCGACCTCTCGCGTCTGCAGCTCGGTCAGTGCAAGTGCGGCCGTACGATGCGCGTGATGGACCGCGTCCACGCGCGCTCCGACGACATGCTCATCATCCACGGCGTCAACGTCTTCCCGAGCCAGATCGAGGCCTGCCTCATGAAGGTTCCAGAGATTGCGCCGCACTACATGATCGAGCTATCCTCGACGGACACGATGGACCTCTTCGAGCTCAAGGTCGAAGTCACGGCAGAGACGTTCAGCGATTCCGTCTCCGCGATGGAGGCGATCAAGAAGCGCGTCGCGGCGTCCATCAAGGAGATCGTCGGCCTCTCTCCGAAGATCTATCTCGTCGCGCCTGGCACCCTGCCGCGTTCGCAGGGCAAGATCAAGCGCGTCATCGACAATCGCAAGAAGTGATTGCTTGATTGGTTGGTTTGTTTGATTGTTTGACTGAGAGGAAATTTGACATGAAGACATTGACTCAGCTTTCGGTGTTCCTGGAAAACAAGGTCGGTCAGATCGCCCAGGTCTGCAAGACGCTCGCCGATGCGAACGTTTCGCTCGCCGCGCTCTCCATCGCCGAGTCCCCCGAGTTCGGCATTGCCCGTCTCGTCGTGGACGACAGCTCGAAGGCGGCGGATGCGCTCCGTGCCGCGAAGTACATCGTGAAGGCGACGCCGGTCGTCGCTGTCGTCGTTCCGGACCGTCCGGGCGGCATGGCTCAGGTCGTCACCACGCTCTCCTCGAAGGGCTGTGACATCGAGTACTCCTACGCGTTCGCCGCTCAGGCCAACGACATGGCCGTGCTCGTGTTCCGCTTCAAGGACATCGAAACGGCCGCTTCGGTCCTGGCGGACGCCGGTCTCGCCACGATCGACGAGAAGGAGATTAAGTCTTAAGGAAAAGGGATTATGAATACTAACAACAACCAGCCGCAGAAGGTCTTCCTGAGCGGCAACGAGGCGATCGCCCACGGCGCCGCCCAGGCAGGCTGCACGGTCGCGAGCGCCTACCCCGGAACTCCTTCGACGGAGATTCTCGAGAATATCGCGAAGTTCAAGGAAACGATCAACTGCGAGTGGGCGGTGAACGAGAAGGTTGCGATGGAGACCGCGATCGGTGCTTCCATCGGCGGCGCGCGTTCGCTTTGCGCGATGAAGCACGTCGGACTCAACGTCGCGATGGATCCGCTGATGACGTTCTGCTATGTCGGCGCGACGGGCGGTTTCGTGTTCATCTCCGCGGATGATCCGGGCATGCATTCCTCGCAGAATGAGCAGGACAACCGCAACCTCGCGAAGTTCGCACGCATCCCCGTCCTCGAGCCGTCGGACAGCCAGGAGGCCTATGACATGACGCAGGCCGCCTTCGAGATTTCCGAGCAGTTCCACGTGCCGGTGATGATCCGCATGACGACACGCACGAGCCATTCCTCGTCCCTTGTCGATCTCGGAGACTTCAAGCCGAAGACGCGTGACCTCATCCCGTACGTCAAGAACATCCAGAAGACGATTCCCGTCCCTGCGTTTGCGCGCGGACAGCGTTTCGCCGCCCAGGAGCGCACGGCGGCGATGGAGAAGGCGAGCGCCGCCTCGTCGCTCAACCGCGTCGAGTCCGGCGACAAGCGTCTCGGCTTCGTGACATCCGCGGTCGCGTACCAGTACGTGAAGGAGATCTTCCCCGAGTTTTCGATCCTGAAGCTCGGCTGGTCGAATCCGTTGCCGAAGGACCTCATCGCCGATTTCGCGAAGGGTGTCGAGAAGCTCGTCGTCGTCGAGGAGCTCGATCCGTTCCTTGAGGACCAGATCAAGGCCATGGGCCTGACGGTCGTGAAGCACGAGACCGAGCTTAACATGATGGAACTCAACGCGGACCGCCTCCAGAACCTTCGCAACGAGCTTCTGGGCGACGTGCCGAAGGCCAAGAAGGCCGCGCCTGACACGACGCTCCCGACGCGTCCGCCGACCCTCTGCGCCGGCTGCGGACACAGGGCGGTCTTCTACGTCCTCCACAAGCTCGGCGCCATCGTCAACGGCGACATCGGCTGCTACACGCTCGGCGCGTTCGCGCCGCTCAATGCGATGGACACGACGATCTGCATGGGGGCGTCGATCAACGTCTCCGCCGGCATGAAGAAGGCGGGCGTCAAGGGCCGTATGTGCAGCGTCCTCGGCGACTCGACGTTCTTCCACTCCGGTCTCACGGGTGCGCTCAGTGCGTTCTACAACGGCACGCCGGTCACGACGGTCGTCCTCGACAACCGCATCACCGCGATGACGGGTCAGCAGGACAACCCGGGCACAGGCCGCACGCTGAAGGGCGATCCTGCGCCGGTCACGGAAATCGCGGACGTCGCGAAGGCGATGGGCTACAAGACCGTCGTCAAGGTCTCGTGCGACGACCTGCCGGGCCTGGAGAAGACGCTCGCCGAGGCGATGGACTCCAACGAACCCGCGCTGGTCCTTGCTTATGCGCCTTGCCGTATTGCGGCGAAGCTCACGAAGGAAGGCCTTTGCGAAGTTGACCCCGCCGCCTGTAAGGCGTGCGGCGCGTGCTTCAAGCTCGGTTGCCCTGCGATGACGCGCGGCGCCGAAGTTCGTCCCGGTTTCTTCCAGATGAAGATTGACGCGAGTCTCTGCTCGGGCTGCAAGCAGTGTCAGCAGCTCTGCAAGTTCGGCGCCATCAAGAGGATCAAGTAATGAAGACGTTTAATGTTTCACTCGTTGGCGTCGGCGGTCAGGGAATCATCCTGACGGCTGACATGCTCGCCAAGGCCGCGGCACTCGCGGGTTACCAGGTCAAGAAGAGCGAAATCCACGGCATGTCCCAGCGCGGCGGTTCGGTGACGAGTCAGGTCCGCTTCGGCGATAACGTGGCCTCGCCCATCATCCAGGAGGGGACGAGCGATGTGCTCGTCGCCTTTGACCGACTTGAAGCGGTTCGTACGGCCCATGAGCTCGCGGAAGGCGGCAAGGCCGTCGTCGCGAACGTCGACCTTGTGCCCGTCACGGTGTCCTCCGGCCTTCAGCCGCCAGTCGCCGATCTGGCCGGTCGTCTCGCGGCCGCACTCCCGACCGCCACGGTCGTGGACGCGATGACCATCGCGCGCGAACAGGTCGGCAACGAGCGCACCATGAACATGGTGCTCGCCGGCGCCCTGTCGAAGGTCCTTCCGCTGCCCGAGGAGTGCTGGCTTGAAGCCATGAAGCTGATGCTGACTGGTGCCAAGGCCAAGCTGCTCCCTGCAAACGAAAAGGCCTTCGCCCTCGGTCGCGCAGCCGTCTGAGCAAGACAAGCGGCATTCTTGCTGCGAGATTGAGCGGTTGACAACCTTCCGCTGAATATGATATCCTTCCGTACCGATGAGTGCGGAAGGATATTTGTCTGTTGTGGAAGTTGCGGAAGGATGGGGCGTGTCAACGCGCCGCGTCCGGGATTTTTGTGCCAGCGGAAGGATACCTGGTGTCAAGGCGGAAGGGCGGAGTTGGTTGATTCCGGCAAACGTCCAAAAGCCAGCCGATGGTCGCACGGCGGCCGTGCGACAACAAGGTGTCTCGGCGAATCTTTCCGAAAATGAAGCTGAACAGTTGGAAGCTTCCGCTCAAAGAATTTCCAAAGGAGAGGAAAGAATGGATAAAAAGCGTAATTTGATGAATTACTGTCCCGACATCAAGGTCGTGGACGCGACGCTGCGTGATGGTGGACTCGTGAACAACTTTGAGTTCTCGGATGAGTTTGTGCGCGCGCTTTATGCAGCAAATGTGGCTGCTGGCGTTGATTATATGGAATTTGGCTATCGCGCTTCGAAAAATGCCTTCAATCCGAAGGAGTTCGGCAAGTGGAAATTCTGTGATGAGGAAGTTCTTCGTGATATCGTCGGCGAAAACAAGACGGGCATGAAGATTGCGATCATGGCCGATGCGGGCCGTTGTGATTACAAGACGGATATCCTTCCGAAGAAGGATTCGGTCGTGGACATGATTCGTGTTGCGTGCTACGTCCATCAGATCCCGCTTGCGATTGACATGATCGAAGATGCGAAGGCGAAGGGGTACGAAGTGAGCTGCAATTTGATGGCGGTCTCCAAGGTCGCCGGTGACGAGCTCGATGCAGGTCTCCGCATGATTTCTGAGTCGTCAGCGGACATCCTTTATCTCGTTGATTCGTTCGGTAACTTCTATCCCGAGCAGATTGCCAACTATGCGCAGCGTTACGTGTCGGCGATGAATGGCAAGCAGGCGGGCTTCCACGGACACAACAACCAGCAGCTCGCGTTCGCGAATACGATCGAAGCTTGCCGCTGGGGCGTCAACTATCTCGACGTGACCGTCAATGGCATGGGTCGCGGTGCGGGCAACTGCTACTCCGAGCAGCTTCTTTCGTTCCTTAAGAACCCGAAGTACAATGTGCTGCCGATTTTCGACCTCGTCGAGAAGTACATGCTCAAGATGAGGGCCGACGGACTTAAATGGGGTTACGACATCCCGTACCTCCTGACGGCAGTCATGAATAGCCATCCGCGTAGCGCGATCAAGTTCGTGGCGGACGGCCGCACCGACTATGTGAAGTTCTCGCACGAGCTTACCGAAACAGAATAAGCGAAATGCTATAATATCCGCCGATGGGACTGGTTTTCAGAGGTGTCGATTATCGGACGGCGGACGCCGTCGAGCGCGAGAGGGTCCGAGAGGAACTCTCTCGCGTCGTTTATCCGCAGTGCGTGCGTCTTTTCACCTGCAATCGCAGCGAAATCTATTATTGGGATCCTCAGTCAGAGGACAGTGTCGCGGCGTTGGACCATCTTTTCCGGGTTGCATCGGGACTTGAGTCAATGGTGCTAGGCGAGTATCAGATTCTCGGACAGGTGAAGGAGGCCTATGCCGCGGCGCAAGCGGCGGGAACGGTCGGGAAGGCGCTTGACCGCATCTTTCGGGATGCGATCAGTTGTGCCAAGCAAGTGAAGACGGAGCTTGACCTCGGGGCCGTGCCGCCGTCCGTCTGCCGCGCAGGCCTGGAGCTGGTCGAGTCTCGGTTTGGCCTGGCGGGCAAGCGGGTTTTCGTCATCGGGAGCGGCAAGACAGGGACGCTGGCCGTCCGCATCACCGCGGAGAAGGGGGCCGCTAGAATTGCGGCTTGCAACCGCAGTCCCGAGCGTGCGCAGCATCTGGCGCGCGACTATGGTGCGACAATCGTCGATTATGCCGCTCGCTATGACGCCATTGCCCAGAGCGACATCGTCGTTTCCGCCACGGCCTCTCCGCATATGGTTGTGGAGCGCGCACGGTTGTCGTCGATTGTGCCGAGCGTATTTCTGGATCTCGCGACGCCGCCCGATGTCGATCCGTCGGTCGGGACACTGCCGTCCGTCACCCTGATTACGCTTGAGACGATCGGGGAGAAGGCCAGTGGCGATTGTAACGAACGTTCAGCCGTGATTGCGGCGGGGCGGTCAATCGTCTCCGCGCAGGTGGAAAAAACCGCTTCCTGGCTGCGCGAAATTGCGTGAGGGCCGCACGTAAGACCTCTTTGGTCGCACACCATAACCACGCCGCCAGACGCGTGACACTCTTGCAAGCCCCGCATTTCCTACGGAAGGCGGGGTCTGTCCCCAGTTGACGAACGGGGACAGACCCCGATGGTTTCTTTTAGAAGTGCCCTTGCAGTGTCGCTAAAAAAGGACACTTTGCGGACACTCCGCGGACACTTCTTCTTT
>CALZAJ010000044.1 GCA_945613785.1 uncultured Verrucomicrobiota bacterium
CTTCTGAAGGCCGATCAAAGTGCGGGCGATCGTCGACTTGCCGGAACCGGATTCGCCGACGATCCCAAGGATCTCCCCTTTCCGCAGGTCGAAGCTCACACCCTTTACGGCCTCGTACGAGCCGTATCGGACGTGCAGGTCCTCAACTGTCAGAATCGGGTCGCTCACCGCGGCTCCCTTATTTGAACAGCTTCTTCTTCGCGTCCTCCATCGCCTTCATGCGTTTGGCGATGGCGTCAAGCGCCGCCTTGCAGCGGCGATTGTAGAGACCGAGGTCGATGCCACCCGTCGTGCCCTCGTGCGTCTTGGCCATGACAACTTCGTCAGGGTCGAGATTCGAGACGTGGCTCGGACGTCCGTCATAGAGCGCGGCGAACTCATCGCGCACCTCATGATAAGCGTCACGCCACGGCTTGCCCTCGGCGACCATCTGAAGCGCGACGTCCGTCGCATAGACACCCGGCGAAAAGGCCTTGCGGCAGTTCTCGGCGTTGACGCTGACACCTGCGACGACCTTCTGCAGGATGCGGAGCGTCGTACGGGTGATGTCGAGGCCCTTCATGTAGAGGCCCTTGCTGTCCTGCAGGTCGCGGTTATAGCCGCCCGGCATCGCATGCATCATGGAGAGCGCCGCGGTCTGGAGTCCGAGGACCTGCGCCGCCTTCGAGCGCATGAGCTCGAGGACGTCGGGGTTGAACTTCTGCGGCATGATCGACGAGCCCGTGCAATACGCGCGCGGCAGCTTGAAGTAGGCGAACTCGGGCATTGAGAAGAGGATGAGGTCCTCCGCACAGCGCGACAGGACGGCCATCAGCTGCGCGAGCGCCGAGAGAAGCGCCGCCTCGCATTCGCCGCGGGCCATCGAGGCGCCGAAGCAGTTGTGGATCGGACGGCTGAACGCGAGAAGCTCGCTCGTGCGCTGACGGTCCAGGGGCAACGGGACGCCATAGCCCGCCGCGGAGCCGAGCGGATTGAGATCGGAGAGACGATACGCCGCCTCGAGGTTCTCGAGCTGATCCAGGATCATCTCAGCGTGTCCCGTCGCCCACATCTCGACCGAGCTGGGCATGGCGGGCTGGAGGTGTGTACGGCCGACGAGCGGAATCGGACCCGCCTTCGCGCCGAAGGCGACGAGCGTGGACGCGAGCGCGACGGCCTCGGCCTCGGTGCGCAGGATCTCGTCCTTCATGTGGAGACGGACGTCGACCGCGACCTGGTCGTTACGGCTGCGTCCGGTGTGGATCTTCTTGCCGAGATCGCCGAGCTTTTCCGTGAGCATCCGTTCGACGGCCATATGGACGTCCTGGTCGTCGACGCGGATCTCGAACTTGCCCTCCTGGGAGCGCTGCGCGATCTTGCCGAGTTCCTTGCGCACGGTCGCGGCTTCCTTCTTCGTCACGACGGGCTTCTTGAGCTTCATCTCGGAGAGCATCGTCACGTGCGCCGCGGTGCCGAGGCAGTCCCAGACCGCCAGCTTGAGATCAAGAACCGGATCGTCTCCGACGGTGTAGGAAAGGATATCAGGATCAACCGTGCTGTCGGTGATGGTCTTCTTCGTCTTCATTGGATTTTTCCTTCTGCCCGCAGACGGGCTTCTTCCATCGCTTGATTGAGTTTCAGGTCCGCGGCATCCAGCATCGCCAGGAGGTCGGCTTCGGACATCTTGCCTTTCGCGATCTCTCGCAAGAAGGCGGAATAAAGCATCGAGGCCTCGGCCAGCTTCTCGCCGCGTCCGCCGCCGAACGCGATCAGTTCGGGCGCCTTCAGGTAGGCGAGCACGCGGATGCGCAGATCCTTGTTGACGCTCTTGACGGCCGTGCGGAAATCCATGCACTGGTACTGGTGACAGAGCGGTTCGCTGTGGATCTCGGGATAGAGATACAGGCGGCTGGCGAACCGCAGGATGTCATCGGGATAGGACTTGCCCGGCGCGAGGACGGACCGCATCAGCTTCAGGTACTTCTCGTCGTCCCCGTCCATGCGTTCGCCCCGCATCCACCGCGCGATCGAATCGTATTCCTCGGCGACGCGCAGACGCGGATCGGCCTCGCGGAAACGACGGTCGGCCGTCTGGTCGTCGATCCGTTCGCCCGTGACCGCGCGGTAGAAGGCCTTGACCGTCTCGCGTCTGAGCTGATCGGTGTCCGTAAAGCCCGGCGCCAGCAGACGGATGCGCGTGCAGACCGATCCGTCCGGACGCACCTGCTCGCGCGACACGACCTGGCTGTTGTTCGTGCGGATGTCGCCGACATACACGATGATCGCGGGCTGCGTGAAGTGTCCGGGACGATCCTTGAGCGCCGTGGACAAGGTTGTGCAGACCTCGGCGACGAAACTGGATACGGGCCCCTGATACTCGCGACGCATGTCCGACGGACAGTCCGCGAACACCTGGACGAGTCCGTCGGCCCTCGTGACGGGCGGATTCTTGAAGCGCTCGATGATCTCCGCGCGCGTCAAGGCCAGCATCAGGATGGAAGCGACCAGCGTCACGTCAACGGACCTTGATGAGGATGATGAGCAGCAACGGCATCAGGAAGGCCTGCAGCAGGGAAAAGCGCATCAGGACCTGGGCATTGGACCACTTGAGGTTCTTCTTGCAGTGGTCGTGCAACGGGAAGCGGATGCGCTTGATGACGCTGTCGTCGCCGATCTGGAAGCCGATCTTCTTCGCCAGACGCAGCAGGACGAGCTTGCCGAGTCCGCCGCCACCGTTCACCAGGATGACCGGGGCCATCGCGAAGACGAGCAACGGGTTGCCCGTAACCAGCACGCCGACGCCGACCAGCAGACCAAGGAAGCGGCTGCCCGCATCACCCATCAGGACCTTCGAGGGTTCGGCATTCCACCAGAGGTAGCCCGCGACGGATCCGCCGACGGTCATCAGCGTGACCGACCAACGG
Organism: uncultured Verrucomicrobiota bacterium; assembly: GCA_945613785.1. GTDB lineage: Bacteria > Verrucomicrobiota > Kiritimatiellia > RFP12 > UBA1067 > UBA1067. The sequence continues at coordinate 2,904 of CALZAJ010000044.1, forward strand.
GCGGCCATACGGGCATGCGTACCACCGAACGCCACGATTTCGCCGCTCTCCCTGGCGACCTGAGGATCGAAGATGCGGAAGTACTGCGCGAGGTTCAAGTTGCCGATGACGCCGTAGAGGAGTCCGGCCAGGACGACGATCGTGACCAGCGTCAGCGTGCCGGCGAGTCCGTCCACGCCATCCGAACAGTTCGTCGCATTCATGACGAACCAGAGCATGAAGCCGGCTGCCGAGATATAGAGCCACCACGGGATGCCGACCATACCCTTGACGAACGGCAGCCAGACCTGCAGCGTCATCCAGTCACCCGTACCCTCGGCGTAGCCCCAGAAGATGCAGGCCGCGGCGCCGACGGAGACGATGACGTCCAGCAGGCCCTTCTTGAGTTCGCCCCACGGAAGATTGCTGCGGTCATCCAGATAGCCGAAGAGCATCGACAGGTAGAGGCAGCCGATGACGCCCAGGTCCGGCAGACGGAGCGGCATCACCAGCAGGATCACGGGCAGCGCCAGGAGCGTCACGAAGAATCCGCCGCCGGTCGGCTTGCCCTTCGAGACCATGCCGTCCTTGCCGAGAATCGCCTTGCCATGATCGGACGGCAGGAAGCGGAAGAACTTCGGCAGCAGGAACAGTGTCAGCAGGCCCGCGAGAACGGTACCGAAAGCCAGGAGAAACACGTGGGACTGCAACAGACGGAACGGTCCCCAGAATTCGGTCAGATAGGAAGAAAGATAGTAAAGCATTGGAGCGGATTAAGATTTTCTGATTGTTGAGGCAACCGGGATCTTGCCGTAGAAGACCTTGTGGAGGAAAAGTCCTTTCGACGGGGCGGTTTCGACGCGGGCCGTGCGCGGCGCGGCGGCCGCGAGCAGTTCCTTGACGGCCTCGGGCCGTTCGCGTCCCTTGCCGACCGCCAGCAGGAAGCCGACCATCGAGCGCACCTGCTTGTAGAGGAAGCCGTCGCCGCGGACGGTGAAAAGATACTTGGGACCCGACTTCTTCACCGTGAAGCTGAAGATCGTCCGCACGGTCGTCTCAAGCTCGCGATCCGGATTGGCGGCGAAGGAGACGAAGTCATGTCTGCCGACGAAATAGGCGGCGGCCTTCTGCAGGGCGGCGAGGTCGAGAGGTCGGTGACAGAACGTCCAATACGGCGCCAGATGCGGCGGCAGGATGTCGGACTGATAGACCTGATAGCGGTACTCCTTGCCTGTCGCCGAGAGGCGCGCGTCGAAGTCTTCCTTCGCGTAGGACGCCTTGAGGACGCGTACGGCGTCCGGCAGCTGCGCATTGAGTGCGCGGACGATGTTCTGCGGCGGGACGGGCTTGGTGAGATGGAAGTGTCCGACAAACCCTTCCGCATGCACGCCGGCGTCGGTACGGGAGCTGCCGTAGATCCGGACCGGCGCACGTTCGATGTAGGCAAGGGCTTCCTCGACGACCTGCTGGATGCCGAGGGCGTTATCCTGGTACTGCCAGCCCGAGTAGGCGGTGCCGTCGTAGGCGATGATGACTTTGTACTTGCGTTTCACGACGATCAGTAGAGCTTCTTGCCGTACACGAGGATCTTATGGAGATGGAAAAAATCCTGTTTCGCTTCCGGGGGACGACCGACCTTGACGAACTTGGCCTTGACCGGCGTCGGGAAGGTGCAGACCCATTCCTCTTCAGCCGTCTCCGACTGGTAGACCTCGCGCCATTCCTTTCCGTCCTCGCTCACCCACATGCGCAGCGGAATCTGGCGGTTCTGGTTGCCGTTCGTGCCGGCGTTGACAGCAACAATCGCGGTGAGGTCGGAGGCACCGGGCAGGACGACGGTCGCCCAGGGCGACTTGTCCTTGTCGGTATGGAAGGCGTTGCCGTCCTTGTAGTCTCGCGCATCCAGCGCATTGCGGTAATTGGTCGGCTGATCCCAACTGCTCGTCGAGGAGGTCATGAGGAGTCCGTCCGGCGACAGCAGCTTTCCGCCCGCCTTCTCCAGGGGCCACTTCTTGTCGCCCGGCTTGGGCGAGGCGTCGGGGGACAGCTTGTCCATCAGCGCATAGACCTGCTTGAACATGGCGATATCCTGACTCTGCGAGGCCTTGAGGACCATGCTCTTGAAATCGAGCTGTTCGCCCGACTTGAGGGCACTCTCGCCGACGACCTTAAGGAAGCGCGTCGAGGCGGCAGAACTCGTCATCAGGCGCTTGGCGCCCCAGGCGATCGTCTGGCGGTAGAAGCTGGTCGTCTTGGCCTGTCCGTCGAGCGCGGCCTGAAACACGCCCCACAGCGCCTCCTCATCCGTCCCGAAGAGCTTCTCGATGGGCTCGAGCGCAATCTCGTCCCAATAGGGATTCTCAAAGGTTTTTTCAGAGGATTCGCGGATGGCGAGCAGCGCCTTCTTCACGGCCGCCAGCTTCGCCTCGCGGCCGTCCACGTGAGAGAGATAACCGTGGATGAGCACCCACCCCTGGCTCGGGAACCCGCTGAAAGTCGCACAGACGGCATCCGCAAACCTGTCCCACTCCTCCTTCGAGGCCTTTTTCGATTCGAGTTCCTCGTACCAGTTGACCGCGGCATGGTAGTTGCCGTGGCACTGCTTCATCGCCTTGGCGTAGTCGCCCTTCCAGCGGAAGAACTCGGCTTTCATGCGCTTCGGATCGCTGTAGTAGCGGTTCTGTTCCTCGACCGCGGCGAAGCCAGGTCCGCCGAGCGAGTTGTGCGGCATGGTATGGGCGGTCACCGCGTAGGAGATGCCCCAGCGGTCGACCGAGTAGTCCCAGAGGAGGTAGGCACAGTGTGCGGGCTGGCCGGCGGTGAACGAACGGATGCCGTGTGCCGCCGCGCAGTGGGAGCCGAACTTCGAGAGCGCGCCACAGACGCCGCCGACGCGATAGCGCAGCTCCTGGGTATTCCAGCGGTGCGCCCAAGGCGCGTAGTACATCCAACCGTGGACGCTTGCCCCGAAGCAGTTGAAGAGACGGTAGGCGCACTGCCAGCAGACGCCGTAGTAACGCGGATGGTCGACGTTGGCGAAGTCATGGATCCAACGCAGGTTCTCGACGGAGAGATCGGCGTTCTGGCCGAAGCCGAGGACCTCGCGCCACTGACGGACGTCGTGCTTCCAGGCGTCGGAGACCAGCGTGCCGTTCTTCGCCCATTCGCGATAGCACTCCATGACCATGACCAGCTTCTCGTCCGTCCAGTCGATGCCGTGGTTCAAGGCGAGCGCGGTCGCGATGTTGCGTCCGATCTTCGTGTCGATGAAGTCGTCCTTGTCGTTCCAGACGAGAAGATCGAGCGCCTGCAGCGCCTTGGCGGCACACTCGGTGTTGTCCTTCAGGCCCTTCCAGGGTTTGATCTCCCACATGCCCGAACCGGCGAACTGCTCCATCCAGTCGGTGTCGGTGAAGAACTTCGACAAGAAGGCCTTGCCGCCTTCGTGCTTCTGGATCGTCTTCAGCGTCTCGTCGCCGACGCAGGCGCGGATGTACTTTTTCACGACCGAAGGATCGCGCTTGGCGTCCTCGGCGGCCAGCGCCGCCAGCGGCAGCAGGAACGTCAGGAGGAGTTTCTTCATCTCTTTAGCCCTTGAAGTCGAGGAGGTGTCCGATCAGATAGCGGAAGCCGCGGTAGTAGAACCCGAAGTCGAACAGGTTCCGGCGGAAAAGGTGCCACAGCGCGCAGGGCTGGAGGAAACCGCGATAGACCGAGCGGATCGCGCACTTGATCTGCTCTTCGGTCGCCTGCGGCGTCTTGGTGATCGCCCGACGCTGGTCATACTCGTCCCAGTCGAGCGTGGTGAGCCCGTCAGACGCCTTCAGCTCGCGGAACAGCGGCGTGCCGGGATAGGGAATCGTCAGCGTGCACTGAAGGGTCGCGGCGTGTCCGTTGCGGAGCAGCTTGCGCGCCAGGGCGACCGTGTTCGCGATTTCCGCGGGACCTTCCCAGGCGTGGCCGAACATGAAGGTGAGATGCACGGCGAGACCAGCCTTCGAGGCCCAGGCCGCACCCTGTTCGACATCGGCGACGGTCAGCTTCTTGCAGAAGCGGTCGAGCGTCTCCTGATTGGCCGACTCCACGCCGAAGAGCACCAGACGGAAGCCCGCCTGACGCATCAGCCGGTAGTCCTCGAAGGTCAACCGACCGAAGCGCATGTTGCAGTCGATGCGCAGCTTCTTGGGGAGTCCGCGACGGATGAGTTCGTTGCAGAACGTGGTGAGCCACGCGCCGACCGGCAACGAGCCGGAGTCGTCCATGATCTCACGGACGCCGTACTTCGTCACGAGCATCTCGATCTCGTCGACGACGTCGATGGCGTTGCGGGTGCGGTAAGTCGGATAAAGCGTCGTCCAGCTGCAGAAGGTGCATTTCGCGTGCCAGCAGTCGCGACCGGACATGATATAGGTTCCGGGCGTCTTCTTGAAGTTGCCGTTGCGGAACGCATAGAGCTTCCAGTTGACGAGGTCGCGGTCGATCCAGGGTGCCTCGTTGAGATCGTGATCGAGCCGGAAGCGGCCCGTGTTCCTGACCGTCTCGCCCTCCCGATACCAGATGCCGGGCTCGAATTTCGCGGCATCGCCGCCGGAGGCGAGGAGATTCTTGAGCAGAAAGTCCCAGTCGCCACCGGTCAGGATGTAATCGACGGGACAGGCGGCCATCGACTCTTCGGGCATGGCCGTCACGTGGTCGCCGACGAGCACGAACCGAGGAGGATTCGGACGTGCGGAACGCTGCTTCCGAATGTACTCCCAATGGCGCTTGACGACCGGGGTCTTGGTCTCGAGGACCACGTAGTCCGGATTGAACTCCGCCAGACGGCGGTCAAACTCCTCCGGAGAGAGTTCGGCGGCAATGCCGTCGAGAAAGAGGACCTCGTGTCCTTCCTTCTTCAGCATCGTCGCCGCCGTCGCGGGCACGACCGGGAAGATGTAGGTCGGCCGCGAAAACCACTGGAACTGACGGTTCTGGGTGAGTAAAGGGACGCCCTTCTCGCTCTCCAGCGGCGGATATGCAATCGCAATTCTCATTCCGTCAGTTCCAGTCCTTCTCAGCTTACCACTTGTAGCCGAGGCCGAGGATGTAACGAATGTCGCTGTGCTTCACGCCAGGAGCGACCTTCTTCTGATAGTCCCACTCGACCTTGCCGATGAGCTGCCAGTTGGCGCTGAACGCGTAAACGAGGCCAGCGTCGGTGTCGAGGAGGTAGTTGTCAGCCCACTCGTCGACCGCGGGGAGGTACTCGAGGTTGTGGGTGAAGCTGAGGTTCTTGACCGCGGCGACTTCCCACGCGAGGTGATGCGCGTAACGGAAGGTGCCGAAGTTGTCCTCGTCCTTGTGCTCGAACTTCTCGCCGACGTACGAGGCACCGACTTCCTGGTTGAACGAGACCTTGCCGAAACCGAAGTCGCGGTTCTCGATGCACTGGTAGCCGAAACCGAGGCCGAGGCGCCAGCGGTACTCGAGGGACATGATCTTGTCGAACTCGTACTTGCCGTTCGCGTAGGTGTAGAACTTAGGCTGCCAGAAATGGTCTTCCTGCGCCATCAGCTCGAAGCGGCTGGAGGTCTTCTGCTTCGTCTGCTTGGAGGAACCGGACTGGGCAAAGAAGTAACCGCCGTTCGCGGTCAGACGATCCTTCTCCCAACGACGGGCGAGATCGGCCGTGACCGTAGCCGTCTCGGCGACCGTGTTGCCGCGCGTCGCCGTGCCGGAGAAGTTCACGCTGCCGTGCCAGGTCTCAAGCTCAGGGTCGACGGCCTTGACGTTCGTCAGGTCCATCTTCTTGACCTCGCCGCCCTCCTTGACGGCCAGCGCGCCCTCGGCGACGGTGACCTTCTTGATCGCGGTCGTGTTGTCGAGGTACTGCACGACGTGATCGCGGTCGGATTCGAGCTTCGCGATGTTCTCAACGGCAATCTCGAGGTCGCCGAGATCGGCGGACTTGAACTTGAGCTTGCCGTCACGGATGACGTCTGCATCACCCGTCAGGAACGAGCCCGACTTGAGAGTGACCTTGTCGGCGAAAGCCGCGGTCGCGGCCAGTGCGGCCAGCAGGACCGCAGAGCGCATTTTGGTCTTCATTTATCTACCCTTTTGTAGTTGGGATCTTTGGTAAAAGGCATATAGCGTTTGACAAAGGACAGACGCTCGACCTGATTGGTCGCCAGCGGATCCTTGGCCTGCTCGTCCAGCGGACGGAGATCGAGGGACTCCACGCCCTCCATGTTCTTCTGCGGCTTGTCGCCGGGCTCGAGCTTGATGCCCTGCACGTACTGACGGCCGAGCACCGCGTTCTTCGGCAGACCCGCGTCACGCTTCATGCGGTTCGGATCGATGAGACCGACCGTCACGAAGACGATGATCTCCTTCTGTTCCTTCACGCGGATCTTCGAGCCGAAGAGGCGCGGACCGATCCACCAGATGTTGCGCAGGAACGGAATGCCGTTGTCCTTCTGCGTCTCGACCGTGCGCGAGAGACCGCCGATCACCGCCGTCGTGCCGCTCGCCATGTTGAACTCCGTCACCAGTCGCTGAACGTCGAGCACTGGATAACGCGCGGAAATCGTCTCGGCCGAGGAATCCGACGCCGTTCCCGACTCCACCCAGTCCTTCTGCGAAGAAATCGTCGGGACGATCTGGATGTTGATGAGACCGTTCGTGGACACGCGCGGCGTGACGTCGAGCGAGATGCCCCAGCTGAAGAACGACTCTTTCGCGAACATCCTCTTGTCCTCGCCCGGAATCTCCGCCATCTGCATGTCGAGGTCGAGCGAGTTGCTGTCGCCATTCACCGTGCGCTTCGCCGAAATCTTGATATTCGGATACTTCGTCGTCATGTCGACCGTCGCCTTGCGGCCGGAAGAGACGATGATCTTCGGATTCGAGAATGTCCGCGCATCCTCCGAGGACTCAAGCGCACGCAGGATGACATAGAGCTCGCTCATGCCGAGCGTGCCGTTGACGTGCGAGAGATTCGCCGTGCTGAAACGGTCGGCGCCCTCCTCGTTCGAGATCGTATAGCTGCCGTCGCTGTTGTAGGTCGAGACACCCGTCACCTTCCGCTCGTTGAAACCGGCGTCCAGCGAGAGGGACCCCTTCATGCCGTCGAGCATCTGCCAGTCGATGCCGAGCTTGTGCGAGGCATTGTTGGACAGCTCGACGAAGCGAGCCTCGATGTAGACCTGCTGCACGTCGACGTCGATCTCCGCCACGACCTTCTCGCAGGCATCGAGAATCA
>CALZAJ010000045.1 GCA_945613785.1 uncultured Verrucomicrobiota bacterium
CGGACAGCGGAACAACGACAGGCTGGTGGGCACGGTCCGTGAAGTCATGGTCGAAGGCCCTTCGAAGCGCAACAAGGACCGCTGGTCCGGCCGCGATTCGGGCAATCGGATCGTGGTTTGGGACATCAACCCGAACCGCGCTGACGAAGAATGTAGAATGAAGAATGAAGAACTGCGGATCGGAACGCTGGTGAAGGTCCGCATCACCGAAGCCCACCCGCAGATCCTCCTCGGCACACTCATTTGACCGTCAAACAATCTCAACTCAAAGAACTCAAACAATGAAAATCGCAATTGTCGGCGCGGCCGGCCGTATGGGCCAGAAACTGTGTGAACTCGCGAAGGGAACCGAACTCGAGGTCGTCTCGAAGGTCGATGTCGCGGAAGGGTATGACAAGACCTGGGCGGCCGGGGTCGAGGGAGTTATCGACTTCTCCTACCACACGGGCGTGCCGGCGTCGATTGCCAAGGCGGCGAGCGAAGGCATTCCGTACGTGATTGGCACGACGGGCATTACCGCCGAGGAGCAGAAGTCGGTCGATGCGGCGGCCAAGGTGATCCCGGTCGTCCAGAGCGGCAACTATTCGCTGGGCGTCAACCTGCTGATGGAACTCGTCAAGAAGGCCGCAACGATTCTCGGCCCCGAATATGACGTCGAAGTGACTGAGATGCACCACAAGCACAAGAAGGACGCTCCGTCCGGTACGGCGCTGATGCTGGCGAAGGCCGCGGCGGCTGGCCGTGGGGTTAACCTTGAGGAAAAGGCGGTTTACGGACGAAAAGGCGACATTGGTGAGCGTCCGGTGGGCGAGATTGCCATTCATGCGCTGCGTGGCGGGTCGGTTGTGGGCGACCATACGGTGATGTTCGCCGGCGACCTCGAACGGGTCGAGATCACGCACAAGGCCCAGGACCGTACGGCTTTTGCCGCGGGAGCCCTCAAGGCGCTGTCGTGGGCCAAGGGAAAGACGGCGGGAATCTACACGATGCGGGATGTGTTGGGATTTTCATAATCTCCCCATTTTTTGCCCATATTCCCCGCCAGTTTTGATATACTATAGCCCAATATTTTCTGACGAGGAAACTAATGGGCATACGAGTTATAGGAACTGGTAGCTATCTGCCGCCGAAGGTCGTCACCAATGACGACATCGCTCGTTCGTTGGATACGACCGACGAATGGATTTTCTCGCATACCGGCATTCACTCGCGCCATGTCGCGGGTGAAGGAGAGTCGTCGGCGACGATGGGTGCGAAAGCGGCTCAGGCGGCGATGGACGCGGCGGGGGTGAAACCGGAGGAAATCGGCCTCATCGTGGTCGCGACCTCCACTCCTGATTACAATCCGTTTCCCTCCACGGCCTGCCTGGTGCAGGATCTGCTGGGCTGCGTCAATGCGGGCGCGTTCGACCTGCAGGCGGCCTGTGCCGGCTTTGTCTACGCCTTGGAGCAGGCGCGCGGGTTCGTCAACTTCTATCCGGACAAGAAGGCGATCGTCATCGGCACCGAGTCGTTGACGCGCGTCATGGATTGGACCGACCGCTCGAGCTGCATCCTCTTTGGCGACGGTGCGGGTGCGGTGGTGTTGGCCAACGATGAGCCGGCGGGTGCGGCATCGCTCAAGACGACGGCCCGTACGATTCTCGGAGCCGACGGAAAGGGCGCTCACTTCATCGCTCGTTCGGGCGGTTGCAAGGATGCGTTGCCGTTTGATCCGGTGACGGGTGTGCCGATGAAGGGCGAGCCTGTCCTTCCCGCGATGTCGCTCCAGGGGCATGACGTCTTTGCGTTTGCGGTGCGCTCGCTGGCGAAGGTCGCGACCGATCTTTGCGAGCAAAAGGGGCTGGAGACGGAGGCGCTCGACCGGGTCTTCGCGCATCAGGCCAACGCGCGCATCATTGAGGCGACGGCCCGTCGCATGAAGCTTCCGCTGGAGAAGTTCTGGCTGAATCTGGAGACGACGGCCAACACGAGTGCGGCTTCAATTCCGATTTCGCTTGACCAGGCGGTTCGCTCGGGCAAGCTGACGGACGGGATGAAGATCGTGATGATTGGCTTCGGCGCCGGTCTCACGTATGGCGGTACGTATTGCACGTGGCCGAATCTGTAGTCTTTTGGGGTGAAGAAAACACGTTTTATAATAAGGAAAGAGGAAGCAAAATGAAAAAAGTAATGATCACAGGCATTGGAATGCTGACCGCCGTTGGCAACGGCAAGGCTGCCACCTGGGAGTCGGTCAAGGCGGGCAAGCCCGGCATTGGCCGCATCACTAAGTTCGATCCCTCCCGCTGCACCTGCCAGGTCGCCGCGGAGTTGAAGAACTTCGACGAGTACGCGATTGGCGGAGGCCTTCTCGATAAGAAGGAAGCCCGCAAGATGGCTGATTTCTCGAAGTACGCCGTGGCGGCTGCTGTCGAGGCGTGGAAGGATGCCGGTTTTGCCCGCAAGGGTGTTGAAGGCGATACGGGCTTCCAGCCCGATATGGACCGCGTCGGCACGATGCTCGGTAACGGCATCGGCGGCCTCGAGGTCACGGGTGATGCGTTCAAGACGCTCTTCGATCGCGGTCCTGACCGTCTTTCTCCGCTCGCCATTCCCGAACTCATCGCCAACGAGGGCGCGGGCAACATCGCCATTGCGCTGGGCGCGAAGGGTCCGGCTCAGGTCGTCGTGACGGCTTGCGCTTCCTCGACGGACGCTCTGGGCTTTGCGATGGACATGATCCGCGCGGGTCGTGCGGACGTGATGATCGCCGGCGGTGCGGAAGGCACGATCATGGAGTTCTGCGTCGGCGGCTTCATGAAGGAGAAGGCGCTTGCGACGAAGTTCAACGACACGCCGGAGAAGGCCTGCCGTCCGTTCAACGTCGACCGTGACGGCTTCGTCATGGGCGAAGGCGCGGCCATCCTCATCCTCGAGAGCGAGGAGCATGCCAAGGCGCGCGGTGCGCAGGTTTACGCCGAGCTCGCGGGTTATGGCTCCACGTGCGACGCCTACCACATCACGGCTCCTGATCCGTCCGCTGACGGTGCGGTGAAGGCGATTGAGATTGCGCTCGCGAACGCCGAGGTCACGGATAAGACGACGGTCGATTACATCAACGCGCACGGCACGTCCACGCACCTCAACGATGCGATGGAGACGACGGCCTTCAAGCGCGTGTTCGGTGAAGAGCAGGCGAAGAAGATCAACATCTCCTCCACGAAGCCGTTCCACGGTCACTGCCTCGGCGCGACCGGCGCCATCGAAGCGGCGCTCACGGCTCTCGCGATCAAGGAGGGTTACTGCCCAGCGACGATCAACTACGAGAATCCGGATCCGGAGCTCGACCTCAACTACACGCCGAACGTCGGTGTCAACCGCGAGATCCGCGTGGCGATGAGCTCGTCCCTCGGTTTCGGCGGTCACAACGGTATCCTCGTTTTCAAGAAGGCGTAATCCCATGGAAATTCCGCAGTTTAAGAACACGTACAACAAGCCTGGCATCGAGTTGCTCCCGCACCGTGCTCCGTTCCTTTTCGTCGATACGCTCATTGCGGCTGACGAGACGGGTGCGGTCGGCGAATACACCTACACGAACGAGAAGAACGACTTCTTCAAGGGTCACTTCCCCGGCAATCCGATTTGCCCAGGCGTGATTCAGATCGAGACGATGGCCCAGGTCGCTGGTGCCGGTCTCGTCGCGTGCGGATTCCTCGGCGATAACGCGAGCTTCCTGTTCGCGAAGGTCGAGGAGGCCAAGTTCAAGAAGCCGATTCGTCCCGGTGACAAGATCACGGTCATCACCAAGACGGTCAAGCTCAAAAAGATCATCGGCGTGTTCGAGGCGAAGGGTTATGTCAATGGCGAGCTCGCCGTTGAGGGCACCCTGACGTGCATGCTCGGCGGCGCCAAGTAAGAGAGAGCTGACAGGAAGACGATGATCAGGATCGTACAGGCAGGTGACAAGCGCATTGAGAAGTTCAATGCGCGTCCGGCGTTCCCCGAAGAGGCCGAGAAGGCCGCGGCGGAGGTGCTGGCCGCGATTCGCAAGGACGGCGACAAGGCCGTCCGTGCGTCTGTCGCGAAGTTCGAGGGATTCAAAGGCAAGGGCCTCAAGGTCGAGGTCGAGTTGAAGGCGCTCGAGAAGTCGATTGACCCGAAGCTCGTCAGGGCCGTGAAGGACGCGCATCGTCGTGTCGAGCGGTTCTCCAAGGCATCCCTCCGTCAGGCCTGGACGATGAAGACGCCGAAGGGCGGCAGCGCTGGTGAATTCTATTCGCCGATGGACCGCGTGGGCGTCTATATTCCCGGCGGTACGGCTCCTCTGGCGTCGACATCGATCATGACGGTGACGCTGGCGAAGGCGGCCGGCGTGAAGGAGATTGTCGCGTGCACGCCGGCGGGCAAGACCGGCGAGGTCAATCCTGTCCTGCTCTATGCGCTCAAGCTTGCCGGTGCGACCGAGATCTATCGCGTCGGCGGCATTCAGGCGATCGGCATGATGGCGTTCGGCACCAAGACGTGCCGGAAGGTCCAGAAGATCGCCGGCCCGGGCAATGCGTTCGTGACGGCCGCCAAGCGTCAGGTCTACGGCTACGTGGCCATCGACCAGGTGGCGGGTCCGAGCGAGATCGCGGTGCTGACTGACGGTTCGGTCGACGTGCGTTGGATTGCGGCCGACCTGCTTTCGCAGGCGGAGCATGGCAGCGGCTGGGAGAAGTCGCTGTGCGTCTGTACGTCGCAGAAGCAGGCCGAGGCGATTCGCGCGGAAGTGCTGGCTCAGACCGAGACGTTGTCCCGCAAGGCGCTCGTCCAGCGGGTGATCGACCGCGACGGCATCCTCATCGTGGTTGCCAAGAACGTCGCCGAGGGCCTTGAAATCGTCAATCGTTTCGCGCCCGAGCATTTCGAGATCATGACGAAGGATGCGCTCAAGGTGATGAAGGGCGTGCGCAGTGCGGGCGCCGTGTTCGCCGGTGCGTGGACGCCGGAGTCCGCCGGCGACTTCGTGGCGGGTCCGAGTCATGTGCTTCCGACGGGTGGTGCGGCCAACATGTTCAACGGCCTCACGCCTGACGACTTCCGTCGTCGCCACAGTTTCGTCGCCTTCACGCAGGCCGATCTCAAGGACACGAAGGCCACGATCGAGGCGTTTGCCGCGGTCGAGGGCTTGGATGGCCATGGCCGGGCGGCGACGATTCGCTTTTCGAACTGACTGTTAGCAGTAAAGTGAACAATTGAGGTGAAGCTCAGTTTCGTCCAACGACACGCTTATAATTGGGGAGCTGGCCTTGCCTCTCTCCTGTGGCCGTTTTTCATGAAACGGCGGCGCGTCGCGGTTGAGAACATCCTCAAGGGCAAGGTGACGGACGACCTCAAGGAGGCCAGGCGAATCGCCAAGGCGAGTTGGTGTCACCTGGCGGGGCACATTGCCGAAGCGCTGTGCGTGCCGAATGTCATCACCGCCGAGAACTGGCGCGAGCACCTGGACGTCGAGGGTGCGAGTCCCGTGGCGGTCAAGCTCCTGTTGGATACGCCGGACGTGCCGATCATCATCGCCAGCGCCCATCACGGCGTCTGGGAGGCGTCGACGAATCTTCTTTCCTTTGCGCGTCCGATGATCGCCATCGCACGCGTCATGAATTCCAAGCTTGTCGCGAACTGGATGAAGAAGCATCATTTCCGCGGCAAGATCACTGTCATCGACAAGAACCACGGTTTCACGCCGAACGTGATGCGCCAGTGGATCGATACCAAGGCCGCGATGACGATTCTGATCGACCAGCACACGAAGAAGGGGGCCAAGCTCAAGTTCTTCGGTCGCACGGCCTATTGCTTTACCAGCGCGACGCGTTTGGCGATGCGCTATCAGGTGCCGGTCATCGTCGGCACGTTCGTCCGTATCGCGCCCTACCGCTACAAGCTGGTGGGCGGAGACCCCGTGTCCTTTGCGAAGGATGCGGACAGGAACGAGGCTACCCAGCTGCTCAACGACCGTCTCGAGGCCGCCATTCGGGAGTACCCGGAGCAGTACCTCTGGTTCCACCGGAGGTGGCGTCATGACTAATTCGTGGCATGAGAGCGTCAGCCCTCTTTTCACCGTCCTCGAGTATCTGGGAACCTTCGCCGGCGCAATCTCAGGCGTCCGTCTGGCCTGTCAGAAGCGTTTCGACTGGTTCGGCGCCTATGTGATCGGTTTTGTGACGGCTCTCGGCGGCGGCACGCTTCGCGACGTGATGCTTCGAGTGCATCCGTTCTGGATGGAAGAGGGCAGTTACGTGTTGACGACGTTCCTGGCCGTGGTGGCGGTCTGGCTGTTCGGTCGGAAGTTCATCAGCGGGCAGATCACGTGGTTCGTGTTCGACACGATCGCCATTTCCGTGTTCATGATCATCGGGCTTGAGAAGACGATCGTCGTCCTTGAATCCCAGGCGCGTGCCGCGGGGCTGGTACAGACGAACTGCGCCTGGTGGGTCGCGGTCACCATGGGCGTCATTACGGCCGTCTTTGGCGGCGTTTTGCGCGACATCTGCATCAACGAGATCCCGCTGATCTTCCGCAAGGAACTCTATGCGATGGCCTGTGCCGCGGGCGGACTGCTCTGGTATGCTCTTTATTGGTGCGGCGTCGAGGACGCCTATGTCCGCTACATCGCGAGCGTTCTCTTCATCTTCGCGATCCGTGCGTTGGCGATCAAGTACCATCTGGGCGTTCCCGTCCTGTCCGGGCGAGGACAGCATATTCACATGCACAAGAAACAGAGGAAGGGAACATGACGCAATTCAAGCTGACCGATCCGTTTGGAACGGCTCCCTCCAAACCGCCTTTCAGTCAGAGCGTGTCGACCGGTGTCGCCTGGCACAACCTGCCCGTGACGCACGAGTATACGCTCGGGCAACTGCTTGACCAGACCATTGCCCGCTGCGGCGAGAATGACGCGCTTGTCTATCCCGACCGTGACTACCGTCTGACCTGGTACGAGTTCGGGGGAGAGGTCGACCGTCTGGCGCGTGGCCTGATGGCTCTTGGCGTCAAACATGGCGAGAAGGTGGCCCTGTGGGCGACGAACGTCCCGCATTGGATCATCCTCATGTTCGCGACAGCGAAGATCGGCGCCGTGTTGCTGCCGCTCAACATCAATTATAAGCGCGAGGAGATCGACTTCGCGCTCAAGCAGTCCGATGCCGAGAACATCTTCATCATCGACGGCTATCGCGACTGCGATTACATGAAGGTGTTGAACGGACTCATCCCCGAGCTCAAGGTCCAGCCCCGCGGCGAGCTGAAGTCCGAGCGTTATCCGCAGCTCAGGCGCGTCATGTACCTGGGCGGCCAGAAGCATCGCGGCATGTACTCGCTGAACGAGATCCTCTCTCTTGCGGTCGAGACGCCGTGGTCCGACTATCTCGCGCGTCAGCGCGCCTGCAACTGCCATGACGTCGTCAACATGCAGTACACGAGCGGCACGACCGGCTTCCCGAAGGGCGTCCAGCTGACGCACTACAACATCGCCAACGACGGTTACTGGATCGGCGCCTGCCAGAATCTTTCGAGCCGTGACCGGGTCTGCATTCCCGTGCCGCTCTTCCACTGCTTCGGCTGCGTGCTGGGTGTGATGAGTTGCGTGAACCACGGTTCGACGATGGTCTTGCTGGAGAAGTTCGACCCTGTCGCCGTGATGGAAGCCGTCCAGAAGGAGAAGTGCACGGCGACTTACGGCGTGCCGACGATGTACATCGCGATGCTGGACCATCCGACCTTCTCCAAGTACGACTTCCGCTCGCTGCGTACGGGCATCATGTCTGGCAGCGCCTGTCCGACGCACCGCATGCATCAGGCGCAGACGAAGATGTACATGCGTGAGATCACGAATCCGTACGGCCTCACCGAGTCCGGCCCCGTCATGACGATGACGCGCTATTTCGAGAAGTCGATCGAACGCAAGTGCGCGACGATCGGCCAGGCCTTGCCGGGCGTCGAGGTGGCGATCATCAATCCCGAGACCGGCGAGCTCGCGGAGGTCGGAACGGATGGTGAGATCTGCTGCCGCGGCTACGGCAACATGAAGGGCTACTACAAGATGCCGGAGCAGACGGAACGTTGCATCGACAAGAACGGCTGGCTGCATTCCGGCGATATCGGTCACATGGACGCCGAGGGCTACTACTACATCACGGGTCGTCTCAAGGACATCATCATCCGCGGCGGCGAGAACATCTCCCCGAAGGAGGTCGAGGACTTCCTGGGCACGATGCCGGGCGTCAAGGACGTGGCGGTCGTGGGCTGTCCGTCGAAGAAGTATGGCGAACAGCCGGCGGCGTTCATTATCCCTGCGGACGGCGTGACACTCAAGGAAGAGGACGTGGCGGCGTTCTGCAAGGACCGCATCGCGTGGTTCAAGATCCCGAAGTACGTCAAGTTCGTCCCCTCGTTCCCGCTGACGGCTTCCCAGAAGATCCAGAAGTACAAGCTGCGCGAACTGGCCCACGAACTCTGGCCGAACGCCTGATGGTGACGGCGCAAGAGCTGTGCGACCAGTTTGCCGCGGTCCTGGTCGATCTCGATGCGAATCCGCGCGAGGTTTCCTTCGAGGTCCGGGCGCCGGGTGCCGTGCTGGGATACGATCGGGGGGAGCCGGTCTTTGAGGCGGACGGCGTGTCCGTGCGGGCCAGCTTCCGAGGGCGGTGGCTGGCGGAACACGACGTGCCGTTGACTTTCGGAACGAAGAACGTCTTCAAGCTGTCTCCGACCTCGGGGAACCGAGTGAAAGTGAGGGTGAAATGAGCAAGTGCAAAGGTTTGAGTTTGATGAGCGGCGGTCTCGACAGCCAGTTGGCGGTCCGAGTCCTCGAACGCGCCGGCGCGTATATGGAGGCGGTCTGCTTCTCAACCCCGTTCTTCTCCCCCGCGACGGCCCGGAAGGCCGCCGAGGCCCTGGGCGTGAAGCTCCATGTCATCGACTTCACCGACATCGAGGTCCGCCTCATCGAGAATCCGCCGCATGGTTTCGGCGGGGCGATGAATCCCTGCATCGACTGCCACGCCAACATGATCCGTACGGCGGGCGAGATGATTCGCGAGATGGGCTTCGACTTCGTTTCGACGGGCGAAGTGCTCGGTCAGCGTCCGATGTCCCAGAACCGTCAGGCGCTCGGCATCGTCGCCCGTGAGTCGGGTCTGGAAGGACGCTTGGTGCGTCCGCTCTCCGCCCAGCTGCTCGAGCCGACGATTCCCGAGACCGAGGGACTCCTCGACCGTTCGAAGCTCCTGTCCATCCAGGGACGTTGCCGTGAACCTCAGATCGCCCTGGCCGCGGAATTCGGAATCGTCGACTATCCGTCTCCCGCCGGCGGTTGCAAGCTGACCGAGGAGGGGTACGGCCGCAAGCTTAAGGATCTCAAGGACCATGAGGGACTCGGCACGCGCCGCCTCATCGAGCTCCTGGCGGTCGGACGTCATTTCCGACTGCCCGACGGGACCGGTCTCATCGTCGGCCGCGACCGCATCGAGAACCAGACGCTCTACGCCGACAAGGCCCTGGGCGAATTCTTCGATTCAGGCAAGCTGCCGGGTCCCGGCGCCCTGTTGATCGGTGGCGCCAAATCGGACTCCGACCGCGCGCTGGCCAAGAAGATCGTCGCGGCCTACACGAAGGGCAGTGGCGTTACGGACCGTGAATTCTTCAAACCCTATCATCTCTGCTGACCATGCTCGAGTCCCTTGCCAACCACCTCGATTCAATCGCCGCGCTGGCGCCGGCCCTGAAGCTCACGCTGATCTTCGTTTTCATGGCGGTGGAGTCAAGCTTCATCCCGTTTCCGAGCGAGATCGTGATGATCCCTGCGGGCTTCATGGCCGGACGCGTCCTGGCCAGCGGTGCAACGGAGCTCGGTGGATCCTCTCCGGCAATGGCCCTCGTTCTCGCCATCATCTTCGGCATCGCGGGATCATTGGCGGGCGCCTACGTGAACTATTTCCTCAGCGCCTGGCTCGGCAAACCGTTCCTGGACCGTTACGGCAGGTACTTCTTCGTCAAGCCGGAACCCCTGGCGAGGGCCTGCGAGGTCTTC
>CALZAJ010000046.1 GCA_945613785.1 uncultured Verrucomicrobiota bacterium
CGTTCACGCTCCATCCGCCAGGTTCACATCGGCAGCGCAGTTTCGGCGGCAAAAAAAAGCGTGCCTCGTTCGAGATATCTCTATCGAGGCACGGCTAAGAGCCCGTATTGGAATATCAAGAACGGGCACGCAGAACGGGTGCACAATAAGGCATGGGTACAGAATACCCACGGTGCACAAGCCTGCGCAGCCACATCCTTCACTCCAATACTGAAATTAGCCGTTTCCGATAGAAGCAAAAAATGCGCTTACGCACATTTATGTTGGCGGCAGAATTGCGTAAAGCGCCCTGCCGCCGATATCAAAGAACAATCGTCACGCGGACACGCATCCGCCTGACAGGAGAATTATAGCAAAAAAACTGCGTATGCGGAGCATCTGCGTACTTTATGGGGCGACACGAATGGCAGCCGCTTCGGGAATGCCGGGGACAGACCCCACCACTTTGGGCGATATGTTCGCGAAATGTCGTCTTCTCTGTCATTTTCTTCAACTGCAATTGTCGAGGGGCCGGGTCTGTCCCCACGGTTTCTGGGGCATCGCCCGAGTTTCCCTCTGCTCCTTAGCTCCTCTGCGTTACCGCGCAGCGGATACCGGGACCTTGCGCTTGGCGCCCGGAATGTCGCTGACGAACCGCGGCAACGCCAGGCCTCCGATGGACTCCGCACACCTGCGTTCGATCTCCCGAGCCTTTTCGACAGGTACGCGGAAATGGTCAATGCCCGCGATCGGATCGCAAGTGAAAACGTAATAGGGACGAATCCGCGCCGCGGTGAGCGCACGGAGAAGCTTCAGCATTTCCGTCGCGGAATCATTGACACCCTTCAACAGCACCGTCTGACAGGAGACGGGAATGCCCGCTTCAACCAACAAGGCGGCGGCGTGACGGGCCTCGGACGTCACTTCGTCCGCACAGTTAAACTGCGTGTTGACCCACACCTTCTTCGACTTGCCGAGTGCCTTCGCCAATTTCGCGGTAATGCGTCCGGGATTCGTGCTCGGCGCGCGCGTGCAGACACGCACCAGCTCGACCTGCGGCAGCGCGGCAAATGCGTCAACAAACCGGAGGACCTCTCGGTCGGACAACGTCAGAATGTCACCCCCGGAGAGAAGGACATCCCGCACCTTCGGATGCGCCTTCACATAGTCGACGCAGCCCTTCAGCTGTTCGTCCGTCTTCACGACCTGGGCCTGACCGAGCAGCCCTTGACGCGTGCAATGGCGACAGTTCATGAAGCAATGGTCGCTTGTCATGATCAGCACGCGGTCGGGGAAACGCTGCTTGAGGCCGTAGCATTTCGAAGCATGCGTCAGCTCGCCGAACGGGTCGGCCGTATAGAAAGAGGACGCGAGAGCGTTTGGACTGCGGGAGCACGCATCGTAGACCTGACGGGCGAAGCGACGGGACGAGGCGGCAAGACGCTGCGAATAGGGACAGGCGAATTCGGGAAACTCAGAGCTCATTGTCCTCGCTATCCTTCACGAACATGGAAGTGGGAATGAAACAGGAGGCGAAGGCGTGGTCACGGATGATGCGCGAGGTGACCTCGATGTCTCGACCAGTGAACTTCTTGAAATTCGCCACCCAGTCGCCTTCGAGACGGACGAGGATCCGGCCCGTATCGGACTCGTAGCCGGAGATCTTCATCTCGCGCGGCGACCAGCGGATACCCGTGCCGAGCGCCTTGGAGACCGCCTCCTTCGCACACCAGAAACGAATCACGGCCTGCGCGGCGTTCGGGGCCTGCGCGGCGAATTCCAGCTCGTCCGCGCAGAAGACACCCTTGGTGAACTCCTCGGAGAGGTCACGCGAAACCGACTCAACGTCAATGCCCACGCGCATGTTGGCCGCCACGACCGCGACGACGAACTGCGCGGTATGCGCAATGCCCACGTCCACGTCGGTGCTGAAATTGTCCTTCCAGGCGCCGATCGCAATCGGCTTGCCCTTGTCGTTCTTCCACACGTCGACATCGGCGTAGCTCCAGCGCGCCTGGTAACAGTCGCGAAGGAAACGACGGACCGCCTCCTTGGCGACGATGCGACCGAACAGCCATTCCGTGCGCCGCGCGGTCGAGCCCTTGAGGGAATGAAAATCACGACGTTCGCGGGCGTTGAGGACGACATGGCTGAGGATCTTCAGCCAGAACTCCTCGTCGCGCTCAAACATCGGATACGGCACGTCGGTGATGAAGGCCGAGGCGACGTCGGTCGCCGGGTTGCCCAGGGCCTCCGGAGAAATCGTCTCGGTGATGAAGCTCGAGGCGGGTTGAAGGACAAGATTGCAGTATTCCTTCGGAATGCGGGAGGTGATTTCCTCCCAGCCCGAGATCTCCATCACCGTGTTGCCGTTGCCAGCCGTCACCGTGATGTCGCTGATGTGCGATTTCGGCGTCACGCCCGACAGGCGCAGATAGCAGTTGAGCCGCGTCCCCGCGCTCGGCAACTGACCCTTCAGCTCCAGGCGACGGATCCGGAACGGATACGAGAACGCGCCCGGGAAGCGGTCGTGGCTGCGCCACAGCAGGAAGCCGCTCACGACGGTCTGCAGCAACAGCGGATCGATTTCCCACAACGGGAAGCGCGTGAAGCTGAGACTGTCGCCCGGATCGGGCACGGCCACCTCGTAGTCGAGTCCGTTCTCGCCCCAGGCCTCGGCGAACACGATGCCGCGGAGACGTTTGCCGAAACCGAGCTTCGACGGATAGATCTCACGACCCGACCAATGGACGGCGCGGGGCTTGGAAAGCGAATCGACTTGCGCCGGTTCGGTCTCGGGGATCTCGGCCGCGAGCAGGACGGTCGCCTCCATGATCGGCCAGGTATAGACCGAGTTCGGGGCGTCGTCGCGGATCTGGACCTTGACCGCAGCATACTTCGGATCCGACCAAGCGACACGCTCGGCGCGGATGAACAGCGCCAGCTTGCCCTTCTCGAACTGGACCATCCGGCGACAGGAGAAATCCTCGAGGGCGACCACGCTGCGACTCGGCATCACGCGACGCGCCGTCTCCGCCATGATCTCGGCGCCGACCGGCAGCGACAGCAGGACGAGTCCGCGCAGATTGGGATCGGAATAGCTGAGTTGGCTGTTGCCATAGGCGAAGTCCATCAGGAACGGCAGCTCGTTGTAATAGAACTCCTTCGTATATTCGCACGAGACGCCCGGACTCGATTCGAGCTCCGTCGCGTCGGACACGAGCGGATAGACCGCACCGAAATCGAACTGGCGCTGCTTGCGGGCCTTCTCCGCAAGCACCGCGGCACGCTGCTGGGCCTTCGCACCGCGGCCCTTCGGCTCGGCCAGGAACTCCGCGCCGATGAGCTTCCTCTCGTCGCCGAGCAGCGACAGCTTGGGGAACAGACGCGAAAGCGGCATCACCTTCTCCGCGGCGACCTCCATCGAGATCATCGTGAAGGTGGAATCGAAATCGATCTTGCGCCCTCCACGGCGGCCGAGCAACCGGGACAGGTCGAGGTCGGCTCCGAGCGCCGTCAGCTGCGCCAACGCATGCTGGAGCTGAAGGACGCCGCGACGATGGATCGAATTCGTCGCAAAGGCCGCGAATTCGCGGCCGTCGAGAATGTCCTCCACGGCGGGGGTCATGAGTCCGCGCGGACCGACCTCGAGGAATACGCGATAGCCGTCCTCGTACATCCGACGGATCGTCTCGGTGAAGCGGACTGGCTTGGCCCAGCGCTCCGCCGTCTCCTCTCGCGCGATACGCGGCTTCTCGGAGAGACGCTCCGCGAGCGCGCAGGAATAGACATCGCATTCGGGTTCCGACTTAATCCACAAGCCCGCGAACTTCTTGAGCGCGGGAACGATCTTCTCGCACCAGGGCGTGTTGAAGGGACGATTCAGCGCCAGCTTCTTCACCATACGGCCGCCGACCGTGGAGAACGCCCGAATCATCTCATCCTCGAATTCCGGCACGACCGCATAGGTCTTGTTGCGCGACGAGAAATCAAGCGCCAGCATCACCTTGCCCTCCGGGAAGGTCTTCATGACCTCCTCGGCATCACCTTCTCGACGGAAGACCATCGTAACCACCGAGACGGACGGCAGGCCCTCGTGGTCAACCGCCTTGTCGACGATGCGATAGATGTCCGCAAAGACCTTCACGCGATCGGGACGCGGGAGATTCGTTCCCGTGGCGCCCGACCGCATCGCCGCGGCCAGGTCACCGCCGGCGCAGCCCACCACGCCATCGGGCGAAAGTCCCGCCAAAGTCAGCAGCCGCGTCAGCGAGGCGCTAGCGGCGAAGACGGACACCAGCGCCTGCGCATAGGCACCGGAACTGAAGATGTCCGCATCCTTGCGATAGTACTGCGCGGGCGGGAAGATGAAGTTGGACGGTGTGAAGTCCGGATCGCCGGCCATCGCCTCCTCAAGCTCATCGAACGGCGTGCGGCACTCGGGATGAAGCAGCGCGAGATCGCGCAACATGTCGGGATAGAACGAGAACACGCCCGGATAGACGAACGCGAGCTTGCCCTTTCCTTCGCCCAGGAGATGATTGCGGAAATAATAGACGCCGCCCTTATCTCGGATCTTCGCCGTGGTCGGCGACTCGAGACGGCTCTTCGCCCCGCGCAGACGCTCCAGAAGCTCCTCCGTCGACGAAGCGATGAAGGCGATGCGCGCCGGCCCCGTCGTCAGCGAACAGGTGTAGGCGACATCCAGAAGCGAAACGGTGCGGACGCGGTTGAGGAAGTCGATGAGATTGTCGACGGACGCCACCAGCGCGGCATCATCCGCCGCGGAGACGATCACAAGCTCACTGCCCAGGGACTCGATGAACTCCGGTGTCATAGACGGTCCTCCGGTTCCTCTTCCAACACGATCACCGCGCTGCGTCCGCCACGGCTCGTCTCCGCCTCGGGATTGAACGGATCGAAATTGAAGCCCATGACCGCGGCACGCCGCGGATTGGCGCTGTCGCCCGTAATCCACGGACGCGCCTCGGTCAGCAGATAGGCGCTCGACTCGGGACAGGCGATTGACTTGAGCGGCGCATCCGGCGTGAGCTGCGGCGGCAGCACACGGTACTTGAGCGCAAGCGCCGCCTTGACGATGCCGGCGGAAATCGCCGCCTTCAGCGTGTGTCCGATGTTGCCCTTGACCGACCCGACGCCGACGAGCGAACCACCCGGCTTGTGCTCGCCCCAGAGCCGACGGATGATGTCCGTCTCGCGCGCCTCCATCTGGGCAATGCCCGATCCGTCCGCTTCGATCAGGCCGATCGTGCGAATCGGAATGCCGGCCTGCTCGGTCGCCATCGTGAACATCGCCGACGGATCGTCGTCGGGGCTGTGACCGATGGCGACGGACCGGATGAGCGCGTAGATGCGATCGTGGTCACGCAAGGCGTCCTCACGACGCTTCAAGACGAAGAACGCACCGCCTTCGCCCGGAATCGTGCCGGAAGGATTCTCCTCGAACGAACGCAGCTCCGGATTGGTCGAGAACTGGACTTCGCTGGAGAGGCCTTCAAGATAGGCGCGACTCAACGGCGGCGTCAGGGCGCCCGCCAATGCCACGTCGGCATTGCCACAGCGCAGATCCTCGACCGCATCGAGAATCGCCGCGCCGCCCGACAGGTTGCCGGCATCCATGATCGTCGCCGCGCCGGCGAACTTGCATTCACGGGCGATCCAGGAGACAAAACGGAACCCGGACCCCAGCAGGAAGGACGAGGCGTTCGGCGCCGGCAGCGATTCGACCAGCTTGCTACGGACCTCCTCGAGCTTCGCCTCGGGCGCCTTCGGCATGAAGCGACGCAGGATGTCCATCGTCTGATCCAGGAAGGCGGTGTGCTGCAGCCAGTTCACCGTCGAGGCGTTGAACGGCGGCGCGTAGCCGAAACGGACCGAGCCGCGCCAGTGTTTCTTCACGCGGTTCGGATGCATCTCCGCGTCGTTGAGCGCGTCAAAGGCCAGCTGGGTCGCGAAGTACAGGTCCTGATTCTCGCCAGCATTGACCTGACGCGGGAAGTGTTGCATCGACGGAACGCACGAATACAGCTTGTCGAGCTGGCCGATCCGCGTCGGATACGGACCATTGAAGACGTTCCGCTGGCCGATCGGAAGCTCCGCATCGGCACCCGGCACCGTCAGCATGCTTTTCTTCGCCATGACGGCATTCCACAGGGCCGCGGGCGACCCGCAGCCGGCAAAACGGCAACTCATGCCGACAATGGCGATTGGACAATCCATATTTGCGTTGTATTGTACCATAAAAAAAGAAAATGATGAATGAAATCACTTCATCCATCATTCCTTTCGCCACATGAATTGGCGGAGAGAGGGGGATTCGAACCCCCGGTACGG
The DNA here is from genome assembly GCA_945613785.1 of uncultured Verrucomicrobiota bacterium. Taxonomy (GTDB): domain Bacteria; phylum Verrucomicrobiota; class Kiritimatiellia; order RFP12; family UBA1067; genus UBA1067. Next base: position 6,334 of record CALZAJ010000046.1, read on the forward strand.
AAATTAAACCGTACGACGATTTAGCAAACCGCTGCCTTCAGCCACTCAGCCATCTCTCCAAATCGTGGTCAGTAGTATATCAAATGCGCTGAGAACCGTCAACGAACACGGCCGAAGGCTTCCAGCTCTTCGGATTGATCACGACGAGGTCGGCCGTGAAGCCCTTCTCGACCTTGCCGAGCGTGTCGCCACAGCCAAGCTCAATCGCCTGGTTCCAGGACGTCGTGCGGACGAGATCCTTGAGCGGAATGCCCGTGACGTCGTGAACGTTCTTGAGGCCCATGCCCATCCACAGGGTCGAACCCGCGAGATTGCCGCCCTTCACCAGACGCGCCTCGCCCTTCTCGAGCTTGACCTCGAGACCGCCCATCGTGAACGCGTAGCCGTCCTTGCAGTGCGAACAACGCAGGGAGTCCGTAATCATCTGGATATGCGCGAGGCTGCGGCGCGTGAAGATGAGCTTGAGCATGTCGGGACAGAGGTGGATCTTGTCGCAGATGACCTCGGTGTTGAGGTCCTCGATCAGGAAGCCCGCACCGACCATGCCGATCTCGCGGTGATGGAGCGGCGTCATCTGGTTGCAGAAGTGCGTCATGTGACGAAGGCCGTTCTTGTACGCCGGCATGAGATCGGCGAGCTTCGCACCCGTGTGTCCGCAACTCGGCACCACGCCCATCTTGAGCATGTCCTTCGCGAACTTCGCGCCGCCCTCGGTCTCAGGCGCATAGGAAATGGCCTTCACCGGATAGATCTTCGCGATCTCCTTGACCTCCTTGACGGACGGCTTGCGCACGTACGCCGGATTCTGCGCGCCGCAGCACTTCACGTTGATGAACGGACCCTCAAGGTGGATGCCGGGAACCTTCGAGTAGGGCATGCCCGCCTCGGCATACGCCTTCGCGTTCTTCGCCGCGACCTTGAGCTCCTCGTTGGAGACGGTGAGCGTCGTCGGCAGGAAGGAGGTCACGCCCTCCTCGAGCTTGCCCTTCGCGAGCTCGAAGATCGCCTTCGGATCGGCATCGCAGAAGTCATAGGTGTTCGCACCATGCGTGTGCACGTCGATGAAACCAGGCATCACGTACTGACCCTTGACGTCGACGACGATGTCACCCGGCTTGGCGACCACGGCCTTCTTGCCGACGGACTTGATCTTCTTGCCCTCGATGACGATTGTGGCACCCTCGAGGTCCACGGAAGGCGAAATGACGTGCGCGTTCTTGATGATAGTCTTCTGCATACCAATACCCCTTTTTTTAAACACCTTGAAAATTATATCACAAAGCTACTCGGGGCGAGAAGTCTCTTCGCCCCCGTCCGGGACCAGCTCCGCGTCCGCCGGCACGGATTTCATCAGCTCGCGGTAGAAAAGCGCATTACCCATGCTCAGACTCCAGCGCACGAGCAGCCGCAAGACGAGCGCCGCGACCATGCTCGGCAAAGCCAGCCCCACCAGCGGGGCGAACAGACCCAACGCCGCCTCGAGACTCTCGGACGTCGGCTGAGCCGCACCGCCACCAGTCGACAGATAGGCGTATGCACTGGCCGTTATGCCAATCAAGGCCACCAGGAAAGACACCAGGAACAGCGTGATGATCCGCCAATAGCTCGCGTGAAGGCGGAAAAGATCCATCTTGCGTCCGTCCATCAGTCGTCCGCTCTCCGCCAGACACTCACCCGCCGACCACTCGGGATGGTCCGCCTTGAGCAGCCAGGCCTGCGAATAACGGTAGGCCGCGACAATGCCCGGCACCACGAAGAGAAGCGTCCAGAGGAAAGTCTGCAACGAAAGACGCAACGCCAACCACAGCATACCCGCCGGATCGCGAAGTCCGCCCAGCATCCCCGCCGACCACGGCTCGTCCGGCGTCTTCCCCGCACCGCGAACGGCACGGAGATAGAGGCAACGGAAACCGAACGTGCAGATGCCGGCCAGGAGGAGATCCTTCAGCTTCGTGAACACCGAGGGGAGGATCATCGCCGAAGCCAACTCGGACGTCAATTGCTCGGGTTGACGATTCGCCGCCAGCGCCGCGATCTGATTGGAGGCGAAATGCTGGAAGTCGACCGCACCGAGCTTCTCGTAGACGACCGACAAAAAGTACGAGAACACGCTTCCGATCAGGGCGAAAAGGACCGTCGCGTACAGCAGACGGATCATCCACTCCTCGTGCCGCAGCAGACGCCACCCTTCCTCACGGATCTCGTCGTTCGTCATCGTCAACGCCTTACTTGATCGCCAGCATCGCGTCAATCGCGCGCTTCGCACGGACGGCGATGTCCTCGGGAACGGTCACGCGCGTCTTCATGTCGCGCAGACACGCGAGGAGATTGTCGAGCGTGGTCTTCTTCATGTTCGGACACACCAGACGCTCGTTGACGGGATAGAACTTCTTGCCCGGGCTCTCCTGCTGCAGACGATGGAGAATGCCGACTTCGGTCCCCACCAGGATCTCCTGCGCCGCAGACTCGCGGGCGAACTTGCACATGCCGCCCGTCGAAAGGTTCTCGTCGGCCGCCTCACGGATGTCCTTCGCGCACTCGGGATGGACGAGGACCGGAGCGCCGGGATGCGCCCTGCGCGCCTCTTCGATCATCTTCACCGTGAGCGCCGCATGGGTCGGACAATAACCCGGCCAGAGGACGTATTGGCGTCCGAGCAGCCCCATGATGTGCGACCCCAGATGCTGGTCGGGAACGAAGAGGATCTCCTCGTCAGGACCAAATGTCTTCATCACGCGCTCGGCGTTTCCGCTCGTCACGCACATGTCGCACTCGGCCTTCACCTCCGCCGTCGAATTGACGTAACAGACGGCCTTCGCGCCCGGATGCTGTGCCTTGAGCGCGCGAAGCTGTTCGCCCGTGATCATGTCCGCCATCGGACAGCCCGCGGTCGGATCGGGAATGAGGACGGTCTTCATCGGATTCAGGATCGCCGCGGTCTCCGCCATGAAGTAGACGCCGCAGAACACGATCACGTCCGCCTCGACCTCCGTCGCCTTGCGCGCGAGTTCGAGCGAATCGCCCGTGATGTCCGCCGCATCCTGCACCTCGCCACGCTGATAGTTGTGCGCGAGGATGACCGCATTGCGTTCCTTCGCCAGCCGCTTGATCTCAACAATCTTCTCTGCGTCCGTCATATTCCCTCCAGCAACCCCGCCGCCCTCGGCGGGGCGTCAAATCGTGAAGTGTCTCAACTCCTTACCGTCGAAATACCCAATCGACCGGCTCGTACCACCCTTCGGCAGCGAAACCGACCCGGGATTGAAAATCTTCATCCCGCACGCGAGCGTCTTGAACTCGGGAATGTGCGTGTGCCCGTGCGCAAGTACGGTCCCGATGCCGACCGGCGGCAGCTTGCACTCGTTCCAGAGATGGCCATGCGTCAGGAAGAACGTCTCGCCGTCCGCCTCGAGAATCGCATAGTCGCTCATCATCGGAAACTCGAACATCATCTGGTCGACCTCGGCGTCACAGTTGCCGCGGACCGCCACGATCTTATCCTTGAGTCCGTTCAGAATCTGCGCGACCTTCACGGGATCATAGAGGTTCGGCACGCCGTTGCGCGGCCCGTGATACAGGAGGTCGCCCAGTAGCACGAGCTTGTCGTAGCCGAGCTCGTCGCCCTTCCGA
>CALZAJ010000047.1 GCA_945613785.1 uncultured Verrucomicrobiota bacterium
GTGCGTCTTGTGATACTAGTAGAATATCTCATGAAGCTTCGGACTCGGCGTATAGCCGTAGGTCGTGCAGGCCTCCTCGGCCATCTTGATGCCGCCATAGGGCATGAAAGCACGCTTGAGGGGCTTGTCCGTCTGAAGGCCGACGACCTGCTCAAGATCCTTCTCAAGGTAACCGGGCTGGTGCGAGTCAATGTCGCTGACGATGTCCGTATCCATGTCCAGGACACCACCCTTCGCGCGCTCTTCCTTCTGGAGAACCTGCAACTTGGCCCAAAGCTTGTTCGTCGCATCCGTCGCCGGCGCAAGGAAAGAAGCATCACCGTCGTAAGGAGTATAGTTCAAACGAATGAACTCGCGGACATTGATTTCCTTCTCCCAATGTCCCCGAACAAAGCCTTCCCATTCTGCAAACCTCATGTTTTCTCTCCTTTACTTGAAAAACGAATATTAGCTCTCATTTGTTAGAATAGTCTAACATAGACGGGGCTTATAGTCAACCACGAAGCATGGATTTTATTGCTTTAAGCACAAAATCTAGTGTATCTTGAGTAAATTACACACAAAATGTGCGTAATATCACTTTTTAGTAGCCAGCTTGATTTCAATCGGCACAAAGAGATCGGGATTGCTGGCGCGCTTCACGATTTTGTCGGAGTACTCTTCGCTGTAGTAACGGTCGGTATCCGTCCGGTCCCGGCGTCCGTTATAGCGCGTCAGCGCCATCGGCCAACCGTCGAAAAAGCCCTTCGGACGTACCGCCGCCGGCTTTCCAGACGAGCCAAAGCCCTTGCGGGACAGATACATGATTGCCGCCCGAACATTCTGCGCGGCCGTTCCCTCATTACGCTTCACGGGCTTCTTGAGTCCAAGGCATTCCTTTTCCGTACCCCAATCGCCCGGCACATTGATCTGTAACGGATCGACCGCCCAGGCCGCCTTCGACCGCGGACCGTTTCCGCCCGTCTCTTCGATCATATGAGACTTCACCAGAGCGGGCGTCAAATCCTTGATCTTCGCCGCCTGATCGGGATTTCCGCCACACCATTTCGCCTTGTTCTTGTTGAAATCAGCAACCATTTTCACAATTAGCTCATCATATTGCTGATAGCGCGTATCCTCGAATCCGCGAAAAATCGGCAAGCCCGCGCCACCGGCATGCACACGCGGCGCCCGCTTCACGGGCTTACTCGCGGTGGGGACAGACCCCGTCGTTTTGCCAGGCGCCACACCGCCCTTAGCGGGGACAGACCCCTTTCCGGGAAGGATCTTTGCACTCCGAAGCGGCTCGATCAAGTGCTTCCAAGCGAAGGCCTCGATCTCCTTCACCCGCTTCATCTCCGTATCCGTCAGGAAGCGGCGGTCGATGTACAGCTCACCCCAATCGTCAAACAGGAGGTCGCCCAGACCGTGGGTATCGACCGAGTAGCGCAGGGCTTCCGTCGACGCCGGGACTTCGGCAATGCCCTTCGCGGCCAGATCGGCTTCGTGCTTCAAACGACGCGCCTCGGCACTCGCCGTGATGCGCAGGGCGTCTTGGACCATCTGCATGCCCTCGGCCAGAGCCGCCTGGTCAACCGAGAGTCCGCCCGCACTCTGTCCCTGGGCCAGCAGCTCCTTCGCCGCCCCCATCGCCGCCTCACGCTGCGCCGGCGTCATCGACTGCAGCATCTTCATTCCCTGCTGAATCATCGCAGGATCAATCTTGCTCAGGTCGATTCCTCCCAGACCCTGCGCTTCCACACGCGCGGCGCACCACGCCCCCAGCACCAAACAGCAGACACACGCCTTAAGGCTCCTCGCTCGCATACTCCAACCCCTTCACTTCCTGCGGATGATCGCTCGTCCCGGCAACCGGCACAAACGTTCCAATCCACTTCCAGCCACCCTTCTTTGGCAGCGTCATCTTCACATGATTAACACCCTTCTTAAGATGGATCTTCGTCGGTTCGCGGTACCAGTAGTCCTCATCCACGAGCGGCGTCTCCTTCGGATTGCCGCCGACGCCAGGATGCATCCAGGCGGGTGGATCAATCGGCCGGCCGTTCAGCTCGACCGTCGCCCCGTGCTTGTTCCACTGTCCGAGCTTCGGCGTCGGCGCGTCTCGGGAACGTCCGTCGGACCGCGAGAAGCCGGTCATGCCAATCCACGCCCCGCAGGCGATGTCCTTCGGCGCGGTGATCCAGGTCTCGAGCACGACCGTTCCGTTGCCGCCCGGCGCATAGGCCCCGGCCGGAAACCAGAAGTGCCGCGGATAGACCGTGGCTTGAGGGATATCCGTTGCCAGGACCTTCCCCGTCGCGGCGTCCGTCATCTTCCACCGCATCTGCGTCTGCGCGACATAGGGAAACGGATGCTTCACGTTCGCCAGCACCTTGTCGCGCTGCGCGAGCATGCGCCGTTCGAGATCGGCCGCGAGCGCAAAGCGAGGATCGACAGGATGCGGCAGACGCGCATAGAGCGTCGGCTCGTCCTTTTCGCGTCCGCGCCAGAAGTTGTCCGACAGTAGCACCACGGCGGGATAGATCGCATTCATCCGCGCGACGTCCTCGGTGTCCGCAATCACATCGTCGTGCCACACGCAGACGGTCGCGCCGAGATGTTCTCTTTTCGCACCCCAGCGGCACGGCTGCTGATAGGCCGCGACCGAGAGGAGCTCCTCGGGATCGACGTGGTTGATGTAGTAGCTGTTCTGCGAATCGATGTAGCCGCACGCATCGCCACGCGGATCCTTCGCGCCCATCCAGAGATGCTTGATCGTCTGCCCAGGCAGCTTCAGTCCCGGCGACCAGCCCATGAGCTGACGTCCGTTGTCCGTCACCTTCTTCGCCCAGTAGTCGAGATGCGTCTGCGGCACCTTCTCGCCCGGCTCGCGCGCCTCGTCCGTGCCGAGATGGATGATCGGCATCTCCGAAGCGGGTGCGAGCGAGCAGAGTTCGTCGATGAGCTCGCCGAGGATGATCCTGGCCTTCTCGTCCGCGAGCGAGGAGAGTCCTGTCGCCTTGCGGAACGCGAGGGTGTGGCCCGGCATGTCGAGTTCGGGGATCACGGTGATGCCGCGCTTCTTCGCATGGTCGAGCACCCGGCGGAACTCGGCCTGCGTGTAGTACTTGCCGACGTTGCGCGAGAAGGCCCCGCTCTTCTGCAGCTCGGGATGCTTCTTCGACTCCAGCCGCCAGCCGTAGTTGTCCGTAAGGTGCCAGTGGAAGACGTTCATCTTGTACCTGGCGAGATGATCGAGGAGATCGAGGATCGATTCGACGGACTGGTAGTTGCGGCCGCAGTCGAGCAATACGCCGCGGTACTTGAACTCCGGCCAGTCCACGATCGTGCAGTCCGGCACCTGCGCCTTGCCCGCGAGCTTCTTCATCTGACCGAAGGTGACCTGCGCATAGCGCCGCCCCTCCTCATTACCCGAGATCTTCGGCCGACCGCCCTTCACCTCGAGCCGGTACCAGCCCGGCCGGCTCACGGGCATCCTCAGCTTGAGTTCCACGCCGGCCCCGCGCTCCACCACGCGCGGACGCGGCAGCAGTTCGTCGAGGCAGTCCGCCCGGAGCATCCCCCCTGCGGCCAGAGCCAGCATCAGACAACGAAGTCGAATCCCACCCCAGTTCATCGCTTATCGTTTATCGCTCATCGTTCCCGAAGTTCCGCCGCTGCGCGACAGAACTTCGGGTTGTTCCCCGCGATGACAAGGGCGACCTCGCCCTTCACCTTGGCATCCTTGTATTCCCTGACGAGATCGGAGAGGTATCCGCGCGAAACGCGCTCGTGGAGCTTCGTGAGCTCGATGCAGACGGCGGCCTCACGATCCCCCAGGGAGTCGAGCGCGGCCTCGAGCGTCGCGGCGATGCGGAACGGCGACTCGTAGCAGATGAGCGTGTGCTCCTTGTCCTTGTCTTCAGCGAACCAGTTGCGCAAGGCGCCGGGTCCGCGCGGCGGGAAGCCGCGGAAGGTGAAGCTGCTCGTCGAGAGTCCGCTCATGAGAAGCGCCACGTTGACGGCGCTCGCACCGGGAATGACCTCGTAGGGCACCCCTTCTTTCGCACAGGTGCGGATGAGCCGGTAACCAGGATCGGAGATGCCCGGGTAGCCGCCGTCCGAACAGAGCGCGACTTCCTTGCCCGCCTTCACCGCCGAGATGATCGTCTCGGTGATGCGCTCCTCGTTGCCCTGACGGTACGAGATCATGTCCGGACGCGGAATCTCGAAGTGCGTCAGGAGCTGCCAGGTGCGACGCGTGTCTTCGCAGGCAATGAGCGAAGCGGCCTTGAAGGCGTCCAAAGCCCGCGGCGAGAGATCGCCGAGGTTTCCGATGGGAGTGGCAATGACGTGAAGCATAAGTCGATTCTATCAGTTATCAGAGTCCGCGGGCAGACTTGATGCGTCCCCAGGCCTCGTTGACGCGGGCCATCTGCTCGTTGGCCTTGCCGATCATCTCCTCCGGGAGACCCTGGGCGCGGAGGACATCGGGGTGACACTTCTTCGCCTTCTCGCGATAGGCCCTCTTCACCTCGTCATTCGACGCCGTGGAGGGCACGCCGAGAATCGCATAGGCCTCGGACAGCTCGTCCCTCGGACGCGGCGGAGGCTCGGAGTGGCGGTAGGAGTTCTCCGAAGAGCTACGGGACGACCTTTCCTGACGCTGATTCCCGCGATGGTAACGCGTTCCCAAACGCTCGTTGGCGTAGATGTAATACCAGTCCATCGCAATCTGCAACGGACCCGTAATGCGCATCAGGATCTCGTTCTCCGAATCGGAGACGACGCCGTCCGAGCAGGCGAGATCCCAGAGGAGCTCGTAAAAGAGCTCGCGGACCTCAACGGACCTGACCGTCCGGGCGAATTCCGACGCATATGCGTAAATCGTCCGCGGATCGTCCTTGGCCTTGCGAAACGCCTTGATGGCAAACTCGCGGGATTGGTCGTAGAAGCCCAACCGCCCGAAAGCCCGCTCGACTGCCGAGATCTCGTTCTCGGTCACCCGCCCATCCACCTTCGCCATCTTGGCGAGCATGGCCGCAGCGGTCGTGCAGAAGACATAGGCCCGCCCCGCGTCGCGTCCCTGACGATGAGGACCGTACGAGGGGCCCGTGCTGCCACGCGGACGCGTTTGGGCGGTCTCACGATTAACCTCCCTCAGCGCGTGGCCGAGGTTATAACCGATAAAGGCAAAGATGAGGGCTGTTGAAAACCCACCTCTCAACCCTAACACAAAGCCGATGATCGCAAATAGCGCTTCCACTTATCTCTTCGTTCCCTGCAGCCGGCCTTGTGCGTCACGATATTCCGTCCGACCGTTGACGGTGCGAGAGGTTCCCTGCAGACGACCCTGCGCATCGCGGTATTCCGTCCTGCCGCTGGCATCCGTCCGAGATGTCCCCTGGAGGCGGCCCATCGAGTCGCGGTACTCCGTCTTGCCGGAGGAATCCGTCTTGGCCGTACCCTGGAGACGCCCCATCGAGTCGCGGTACTCCGTCTTGCCGTAATTTCCGGTCTTGGCCGTACCCTGGAGACGTCCCATCGAGTCACGGTACTCCGTCTTGCCGCGTCCGTCAGACGTCGCCGAGCCCTGATTTCGGCCTTGCGCGTCACGGAACGTGGCCTTATCCGCCGCCATGACGGACATCGCCAAGCTGCAAACAACTGTCAAAACAAGCTTCTTCATCTCGCACCTCCTCTTGGTTATTATACCATCCTAGGCGACCCAACGGACAAAACCTGACAAATAAATCCTCATTTTTCTTTCCCCGGCCCACTCGTCACCCGAATGCCCGGACCGAAGCGTGAGGGGATTTAGGAGCGAGCCTGGGGAGATTGACGGGCTCCTGCGCTACGGGCGGCCTCAATGGCCTTCCGATAGAGCTTTTCGAGCTCATCCAGGCACTTGCCCTCGCCGCGCCAGAAAGGCACGGGGCCGAGGCGCTTCAGGATGGGCGTTTCAATCTTCATCGCACAGGTCCTCCATCGTGATGCCGCGCAACTCGACCAGCGTCGCAGGATGCCTCGCAATCTCTTCGCCCAGAATCAGCAGCACGGCGCTCGAATGTTTGCACGGATTGGCGTAATCAGGACACGAACACTTCGTCGTCATGTCATAGCGGCCCGGCCCCAGCTTGCCGCCCGGAAAGAGATCGTAACCCTCCTCCTTGAAAATCGCCTCAATCTCCATCGGCATGTCATCCACCAACAACCGCGCAATCAGCATCGGCTCGGACCGTAACCGTGCGACGATGCGATCATGCGCCGCGTCATCCGGGATTCGGAAATCGACCGTCACCGCGTACGGATCGGGACGACTGCCAACAACCATCGCGGACACCTGAGGTCCTTCCAGCTTCATCTCGACAACCTGCCCCGAGAGCGCATAGTTCTTGCCGCGTCCAAGTCGCGCACCAAGCCCCATCCGCTCCAGCGTCTCCACCCAGCGCTTCGCCCACCAGCTGCGACCACCGCCCATGCGCGACTCCTGCGCACGGATGCCCGTGGCATAACGCGGAATGCGAATGGGATAGTGCTTGTGCTTGGACATAGGGGAGCGTTTTTAGATTGTTTGATTTATTTGATTTGTTTGATTGTTTGATTTCAGGGTAGGCGACGATTCGCCGACTTGCGAGTCAAGGGTGATGACTTGATTGAATTCGTCGGCGGAGAGTTCGCGGAGGAACGATTCGCCGGCCTGGACGAGTGAGCCCGCGACGCGGGCCTTGCGCTCGAGGATCTCGTCGATGTGCTCCTCGAGCGTACCCTCGGTGATGAACGAATGAACGAAGACGGTCTTCGTCTGCCCGAGGCGATGCGCGCGGTCCGTCGCCTGGGCTTCGACCGCCGGATTCCACCAACGGTCGAAATGGATGACGTGGGTCGCTTCCGTCAAGTTCAGTCCGAAGCCGCCCGCCTTCAGCGAGAGGATGAAGCAGGTGGGGACGGAATTCCCGCCGTCCTTGAAGGCCGCAATTTCCGCTTCGCGCTGCTTGGCAGTCAGCCCGCCGTGCAAGAACGGGAAGGTGCGTCCGAACCGCTTCGCAAGCGCCTTGCGAATCCGTTCGCCGACCTTCGCGTACTGCGAAAAGACCAGTGCCGACTCACCAGCTTCGAAGACGGACTCCAATAGCTCGCACAGACGCTCGAGCTTGCCAGCACCATCACAGACAAGCTTTAGTCTCGTCAGCAGCGCGAAGACATCGCCCTGACGCTTCTCGCTCGTGCGATATTCCTCCAGCACCGCCTCATACTCGTTGCGCTGAATCGGCGAAAGCGTACAGTACTCCTTGACCTCCCGCTTCTCCCCGAGCTCACCCGCGATCTCAGGGTCGCTTTTGAGACGCCGCAACACGAACGGTTCGAGCGCACGACGAAGACGCTTCGCCGCCCGCGTCCGTTCGTCCACGGCGATCGGCTTCACGAAGCGGTCCGCAAACGACTTGCGATCACCGAGGAAAGTCGGATTCAGATACTCCTCCAACGACCAGACGTCCGACACCGAATTCTCGATCGGCGTGCCCGTGAGGGCCACCCGCTTGCGGGCACCCAGCGAACGGGTCGCGCGCGCCACTTGCGTATCGGGATTCTTGATCGCCTGCGCTTCGTCGAGGACAAGCCCCTCCCAGTCCGTCTCGCGCAGAATCGAATAATCACGGACCAACAGCGAATAGCTCGTGATGACGACATCGCAGTCCTTCGTCATCAGCTTGAAACCGCGCGAGAGCTGACGGTTCTCGCCCTGGTGGACATAGACCTTCAACCCCGGCGCGAACTTCGCGAACTCATGTCGCCAGTTGGACAGCAATGTCAGCGGCGCGACAATCAGAAAAGGCCGGAGGGCGTTGGAGGTGGAGGGGGAGCGTGAGAGGAGGATCCAGGCGATGGTCTGGATCGTTTTCCCCAGTCCCATATCGTCCGCAAGCAGCGCACCGAAGCCATGATCCGTCAGGAATTTCATCCAGGCCGCGCCCCGGGCCTGATAGGGTCTGAGCTCCGCGGTCAATCCCGGAACTCCGTCGCTCGCGACAGGCGCCAGTATTCCGCCGTTGGCAGCGGGGTTGCTTTTCAGCTCGTGCACGAGTCCACGTAGCCAGCCATGGGCACGGACCTCTTCGATTTCCATCCGTCCGAAGGCGCCGATGCCCATCGCAAAACTTATTGCCTCGTTCGTCTTGAGATCCTTCCCCTCGTTCTTCTCCAACGCCCGCAGCGCCTCTTTGAGGATGTTGCGGTCCACGTCGATCCAACGGTCACGGAAAAAGACAAGCGTCGACTTCTGTTCCAACAGGAAGCGGATCTCGTCCGCCGACACCGCCTGCCCGTCAACCTTGATGACGAGCTTGGCGGGAATCGGCTGTTGAGGCGCTTGAGCCCTGGAGTCGGCGGACGCGCCGAGATCGACGGACGCGGAGACCGAAGCTGCGAGATCGACGCCCAAGACGGAATAGCCGGCCTCGGCAAGATCGCGGGCACCGCCGCGAAGAAAGCTCTCGGCCTCCGCGCGGGAGAGTTCGACCTCGAGATGTCCGTCGCGGGATAACAGTCCGCGCAGAGGCCCGAAGACAAAGGCGGATTGCCCGAGCGCACGGAGTCCGCGGCGCCCTTTCGGCACACCGCAGCGAACGACAAAGCGTTTGGCCTCGGGAGCGAACGTAAAGATGATGGCGGCCCGCGCCGCGGCATCCTCCTCAGCGCCGCCATGCCATTCCGAGAGTTCTGCCGCAAACGCGGCACATTCGGCGTCGTCCCAACGGACCAGTCCCGTCAGACTCTTGAGCGCCATCAACCAGGCATCGTGGAGGGTCTCGTGCTTCTGATCCTCGGCGTCCTCGCTCAGACGCGTGACGTTCGCCGAACGGACATATTCGTCGACCCAATCGTTCTCGACGCCCGGAACACGCCAACGGGCGTGCCAGCCGTCCTCCTCCTTCACGAGATCGGGGAAGAAGCGTCCCTCCGCCACCAAGGCGAGGGCTTCACTCTGCCTGGGGCTGAGTTTCTTCATTCGGGGCCGCCTCTTCGGTCGGAGCGGACTCCTCCTCCTGGGCGACTTCGCCAAGGGTCTTCGTTCCGGACAAAAGCGCGACGACCTGCTGCTGGACTTCGCCCAGGTTCTCGAGGCGCAGCCGCGGATCGAGAATGACGAAGGTATCGCCCTGCTTGCGGTCCTCGTAAACGCGGCGGATCGTGCCGTCTTCAAGTTCCTTCGCGTCGCGCTCGACCAGGATCTTAGAGCGCTCAAGCATGACCGCGAGCACGTAGACGACGTTCTTCATCGCCGGATCGTCCAGGGTCATCAGCTTGCGGAGGAGCTCGCCGGCATCCTCCTTCTTGAGGGTCTCCTTCTTCTCCTCCTTCTTGGGAGCGAAGTAGACGCCGTCCCATTGCGAAAACGGAACCCAATCCTTCTCCGCCGTCTTCCAGCACTCCGGATGACAGTCAAAGCGTTCGTAACCACCCGTGGTCTCCTTCAACGCGCTCACGAGCGGTGCCTTATCAACCAACGGCTTTTCGCAAAAGCTGCAGATGTGCCCTCTCGACCGAATATTCCATTCCTGTGACATACCATGATATTATAGCAAAATAGCGCGCTCGGACCAACCACCGGTCAACGCAGCAAGACCAATCTCCTTACGTGGGGACAGGCCCCACCTCTTCGGGACAGACCCCACCTCTTCTGGGGACAGACCCCCGCCGCTTCCCACTTCCAGACGTCGAGAGCCGATCCCATCACGCAACCCGCGTCTCATCACGCCACCTCCTTCGCAAGCTTCCATCCGTGCGTCGAATATCCCATCTCCCCCGCTGGATGCGCTCCCACGGACTTCGCCCCAAACCGGTCACCGAGCGCCGCTGCCATTCCTCCCACAAACTCAAAGCTTCCGAACACCTTTCCCGCCGTCATCTGCGGCAC